>JAHECQ010000221.1 GCA_024641625.1 Acidimicrobiales bacterium
CGCAGGATGACGGCGCGGGCTATGGGGCTTCGTCCGATGCGTTGAACATCTGGGAACTCGATGTGCATTGGAACGCCCTCTCCAAATCCGAAGCAACACTGGAGCTGGCAACGCAGGTACCGGTCGATGCGTTCGACTCGATCTTTCCCTGCGCCCCGACAAGCCGCGACTGCCTGCCACAGCCCGGAATCACCAACCATCAGTACCTCGACGTGCAGTCCTACCGCCAGCGGCCGACGTGGCGCTTCGCATGGCGGAGCTTCAAGAGGTACGACTCGATGGTGGCCAGCCAGTCGGTCGAGGCACAACCCGGTGTTGCCGGGATGCGTTGGTACGAGATCCGCCGCAGTAGCGGCGGCACGTATTCGGTCCACCAGCAGGGCACCTACTCCCCGGACTCGGTCAATCGTTGGATGGGATCGATCGCTCAGGACAAACAGGGCAACATGGCGCTCGGTTACAGCGTGGTCAATGGCGTCGACGTCTACCCTGGCATCCGGTACACGGGGCGGCTCGCTTCGGACCCACTGGGAACCATGGGGGCCGAGACGGTCGTGATCAACGGCACCGGTGTACAAACGACCACCAACTCGCGGTGGGGTGACTACTCGTCGATGAACATCGATCCCACTGACGATTGCACCTTCTGGTATGTGAACGAGTATTACTCGGCCAGTGGCCAGGCGAGTTCGGCTGCAGGTTGGCAGACCAGAATCGCGTCGTTCAGACTGCCGGGTTGCAGGTAGCAGAGTGCGAACGATTGGGGTTGTCGGATCGGTCCGGTCCGGCTGGGTCTGATCGGCCGGCCAGGCGTGGTTTGGGTGAGTCAGCCTGTAGGCGGGGTTCTGTTCCCGGGTCTGTTGCCAGGGTCCCGTTCGGTGACCATCTATCTGTGCGGTCCACCCGAGAGCTCCGGCCGAAACCGGGGACGGACCGCCCATGCTCTCGTTCGACCTTGCTCCGGATGGGGTTTGCCGAGCCGCTCGAGTCACCCCGAGCGCTGGTGCGCTCTTACCGCACCGTTTCACCCTCACCTGTGACCGGCTGCCCGGTCCATCGGCGGTCTGTTTTCTGTGGCACTTTCCTGCGGGTCGCCCCGACTGGCCGTTAGCCAGCATCCTGTCCTGTGGAGCCCCGACCTTCCTCAGGTCGATCTGATGATCGACCCGCGGCCACCCGGCTGGCTCACCCAAGCGCAGCATTCTAGCTTCGTTCGGGCCGATCGGGGTCGGATGCAGCCGAGCCGATCAGGCCGCGTGGGTTCGACGGCGACGGCGACGCACCCAGTCGCCGGCCAGGGCACCCATCACGCCACACGTGGCGGCGAGGAGGCCCACTGCAGGGTAGGCGAGCCATGCCACCGAGTCACCCGCAGCGAGACGGCGCACGGTGCCGAACGTCTGCATGATGACCCAGGAGCCGAGGGCGGCATAGGTGCCATGGAGCATCGGGGTATCCGAACGTCGGCGCCCACTGACGAACCCGGCGGACAGGAAGCCCGCCAGGATGATGAACTGGAACAGTAGGGCCCAATTGGGGCTGGTGTCGTCGGTGGTGAGCACCACGCTGAGCACTGCGCAGGGCAGGACGATGGCGGTCCCGACCATGACGCCGGGAACGACTGCGCTCCAATCCGGTTTGACCACGATGCCAACCTAGCCCGCGCATCCGAGACCGGGAGCGCAGGTCGCGCCCCTCCAGCAGGGGTGCGACCGCAATGTGGAGCGAGATCCGCCTCAACCAACAATGGTTGTTGATTGACAACCAGTGTCATCTCGAAGAGCCGTCGTTACAGTCGAGAAGGTGCACTCCATCGATCACCTCGCCGAATCGATCACCTCGCCGAGCGCCTCCGGGCATCGGGCAGGAAGGTCACGCCACAGTGGCTGGTCGACATCGGAGCGGGGCCCATCCGCCTCGACCCGAACACGATGGCCCACCTTCGCGTCGACGGCTGCGACAGCGTGAGAGATCACTCGTGGTCCACCTCCATCGGCAAATCCGATCAGTAAGTCCAATCAGTACATCGACCGGCGATGCCCGGCCACCAACAGGAGAACAACGTGCCCGCACTCAAGGGAAGCAAGACCGAGGAGAATCTCAAGGAAGCGTTCGCCGCCGAGAGCCAGGCCAACCGTCGTTACCTCTACTTCGCCCAGAAGGCCGACATCGAGGGGTACCCCGACGTTGCCGCGCTCTTCCGTTCGGTCGCCGAAGGCGAGACGGGACACGCCTTTGGTCACTTCGACTTCCTCGCTGAGCTTGGCGACCCGGTCACCGGCGAGCCGGTCGGCCCGACCGAGGACAACCTGCGCTCGGCCATCGCCGGCGAGACCTACGAATACACCGAGATGTACCCCGGCTTCTCCAAGACGGCCCGTGACGAAGGCTTCGAGGAGATCGCTGCCTGGCTCGAGACGCTCGCTCGCGCCGAGAAGAGTCACGCCGGTCGATTCGGTGAAGGACTCGCTTCGGTCGCCTGATCCGTCTCCGAACGCTGTCGGTCGGTCGTGGGCTCCCTCAGGGGCCCTTCACGACCAGCCGGTCACGCGGCCTCGCTTGCCGAGACAACGACCTTTCTTTCCGCCAACATCACAAGCACCAGAACGAGAAAGGTCGCTCGGTGACCACCACCTACGATCCCTTCCACCCGAACTACACCGACCGTGACGATCTCCGAGAAGAGCTCGACCGTGTCTATGACCTGTGCCACGGGTGCCGACTCTGTTTCAAGTTCTGCAGCTCGTTCCCGACCTTGTTCGAGGCGGTCGACGAGCACCCTGACCAGGACACCTCGAAGCTCACCGATGCCGAGCGTTTCCAAGTGGTCGACGAGTGCTTCAACTGCAAACTCTGCTCCATCAATTGCCCCTACATCCCTGGTCAACACGAGTGGGACCTCGACTTCCCTCGACTCATGCTTCGCGCCAAACAGGCCAAGCAGGCCGACAAGTCCTTGGCCGAGAAGGTCACCGACCATGCCATCGGGATGACCGACACCACCGGCGTCATCGCTTCGGCCACTGCCCCCGTTGCCAACAAGTTGCTCGAGACCAATGCTCCCGGTCGCAAGGTGATGGAGAAGGTGCTCGGTATCTCGGCCGAACGCATCCTGGATCCTTACCGGCGCGAGCGGTTCAGCTCGTGGTTCCGCAAGCGTGCCGCTTTCGATCCGGCCCCGGCCGACAAGCAGGGCGATGCGCTGATCTTCACCACGTGCCAGATCGAGTACTCGAATACCGGGATCGGCAAGGACTTCGTCCGCATCGCCGAGCGCAACAACATCAGTTGCTCGCTGCCCGAGGGGCAGCAGTGCTGCGGCGCTCCCTTCCTCCACGAGGGCGATGTCGACAACTTCCGCAAGGCGGCGCGCAAGAACGTTCGGGCGTTGGCCGCGGCCATTCGTTCGAAGCTGGGCCAGGGCATCGAACCGGTGGTCGTCGCGGCCCAGCCCACCTGTGGCTACGTGCTGAAGTTCGATTACGTCGACTATCTCGATGGGGTCGACAGGGCCGACGCCGAGTTGGTGGCGAAACACACCTACGACACCTCCGAGTACCTCATGAAGGTCCACAAGGGCGAGGGGACGTCGCTGGACACGAATTTCCCGAACCCGGTTCCCGAACAAGTCACCTACCATGCCCCTTGCCATCTGCGAGCCCAGAACATCGGCCTCAAGAGCCGTGATCTGATCAAGCTCACCGGCACCAAGCCGACGGTCGTGGCCGAATGTTCGGGCATCGATGGCATGTGGGGGCTACGGGCCACGAATGTCGATTTGGCTCGTAAGGTGGCCAAGAAGCCGGCCGAACTCATCAAGAAGAACGCTGAGAAGCACGGCAACGATGTCGTGGTCGGCGACTGCACCCTGGCGAACGGCGGTTTGGCGTTGGAGACCGGCTCGGCCCCCACGCATCCGCTGCAGTTCCTGGCCCGCGCCTACGCAATCCCCGAGGAGGACTGATCCCATGTCACCGTCTGTCACCCAAGAGCACGCCGCATCGGCCGAACCCGATGGTTTCGGCCTCACCCTTGCCGACATCGCCGATCTCCGCGCCTACGAACGTGAGCGCGAGACCTTCCGAGCCAATGTCATCGCTCTCAAGAAGCGGCGGCGCCTCCACGTCGGCGAATTCCAGACCCTGGTCTTCGAGAACCGTGACACCATCCGGTTCCAGATCCAGGAGATGGCGCGAGCCGAACGCATCCTCACCGACGAGGGGATCGAAACCGAGCTCCGGATCTACAACCCCCTCATCTCCAGACCGGGGAAGCTCTCGGCCACACTGTTCCTCGAGCTGACCACCGACGCCATGTTGCGGGAATGGCTCCCGAAACTGGTGGGCATCGAACAGAGCTACGAGCTGAGGATCGGCGCCGGCGAACAAGCCGAGCTCATTCCCTGTCACGTGGATGCTGCGCACGAGGCCCAGCTCACCCGGGAGGAGATGACCGCCAGCGTCCACTACCTCTGGTTTCCGGTCGGCCGTGATCAGGCGCAGCGGCTGGCCGAAGGCCCGGCGTCGCTGGTGTGCACCCACCCGGCGTATCGCTTCGAGACCGAGCTCGACGAAGTAAGTCGGCAGTCACTCGCCGCGGAGCTCCGGTGACCGACTTCGCAGGTTGGCCGTCGGTACTGACAACGCTCACCGCCGGCGAGGACCTCACGAGGTCATCAGCCCGAGCGGCGATGGCCCAGATCCTCTCCGGTGCAGCAACGCCGGCACAGATCGCCGGATTCGTCGTGGCCCTGCGAGCCAAGGGCGAGGCGACCGAGGAAATGGTCGGGATGGTGGCCGCGATGCTCGCGGCATCGATGCCCCTCACGCTCCCACCGAATGCGGTCGACCTCGTCGGTACCGGCGGATCGAGCCACCGTCGACAGCACGCCCTGAACGTTTCGACGATGGCGGCCTTCGTTGCCGGCGCAGCCGGGGCGGTGGTGTGCAAGCACGGGAACTACCGGGCCTCGTCGACGTCAGGCGCGTTCGACTTCCTCTCGGCGCTGGGTTTGGCCGTCGACCTCGACGGGACTGCACTCGCTGCCTGCGTCGAGGAGACCGGGCTCGGGTTCGCCTTGGCTCGACTCTTCCATCCGGCGATGCGCCACGCCGGCCCGGTGCGGGCCGAACTGGGGATACCCACGGTGTTCAACCTGCTGGGCCCGGTCGCGCACCCCGGCAGGGTCCGACGTCAACTGATCGGCACCGCCAATGAATCGTTGGCCCTTCAACTGGCCGAAGTGTCATTCGAACGAGGCGTCGATCGGGTATGGGTCGTGACCGGAGCCGGCGGACTCGACGAATTGAGCACCACCGGCCCTTCGATCATCTTCGAAGTTGGCCCCGAAGGCATCGAACGACGCGAGCTCGATCTGCGCTTCCTCGGCATCACGCCGCCCGACTCGATGGATGCGTTGTCCGGGGGCAGCGCCGAGGACAACGTTGCCATCTTCGAAGCGATTCTCGCCGGGCGCGAATCGAGTCCCCGTCGCGACATCGTGGTGTTGAACGCCGGAGCGGCGTTGGTGGTTGCCGGCGTCGTGGGCGACCTGTCGAGTGGGATGCGCGAGGCGAGTGCCGCCATCGACGACGGCCGAGCGTCGGCCAAGCTCGAGACCCTGCGCGTCGTGACCAACCGACTGGCAAGCTGAACGAGGCGGTGTCCAGCTCGTCACCCTCAGCCGAGGCGGGGGGTGAAGCTCGGCAACGCCGGCAGCGGCGAGCAGAGGCGGCCTTCGATGTCGATGAGCCGCACCCTCGGCGCATGACGATCGAGCCAGCGGGCAATGCACAACAGTTCGTCGAGCGGTGGTTGGTTACCCTCCAGGTCCGGCAATGCCTCATCGAGGGTGCGCGGTCGGGTGGCGGTGTCGTCGAGACCCGACTCGCTCAGGATGATTCGCTCGCCGGTGTCGGTCTCGACCTCGAAGCGGCCGGCCTCGCGGACCATCTGAAGTTGACGCTGTTGGGCGATGGCGCCGGCGAAGGCCCCGGCGCGGTCTCGAACCGCGGCCGCCTCCTCGAAGCGTTCGCCGCCGGCCAGTTGACGCATTCGCTCGGCCAAGGCTTCGAGCACGATCTGGGGTTCGCTGGTCATGCCTCGAACCGCAGTGGCCACGATTCGGGCGTAGGCCGCCTCGGACGTCGCTCCGCTACACGGGCAGGCGCCGGTGCCCAGCTGGCCGGCCGTGCAGGTGGCGTCGACCACCGGCAGGACCGAGCGAGGGCCCACGCGTTGGGTGCAGCGCCGCAATGGAATGGCTGTCTGGATGGCTTCGACGACCAGTTCGGCCTGTCGACGGGTGGTGAGAGGGCCGATCGAGAGGTGCTCGGGTGTTCGGCCGATGGTGAGTCGCGGCAGCCGTTGATCCAAGGCGAGCCGGACGTAGTGCGCAGTGGACGGTCGCCGGCCGCGCTGGTTGTAGCGCGGCTGGTGACGTTGGATGAGTCGAAGCTCGAGCAGTTCGGCCGCCAGTGCCGATCCGCATACCTCCCAGGTGATCTCGTGGGTCTCCCGCAGCAGCTGGGCCACCTTCTTGCGTTGGTCCGACGAGAAGTAGCTGCGCACCCGGCTTCGCAGGTCAGTTGCCTTGCCGATGTACAAGATGGT
>JAHECQ010000222.1 GCA_024641625.1 Acidimicrobiales bacterium
CATCGAGCAGCACGATGGCCAACGTCGCACCGATCGGATCGATCACGATGGCCTCCCACCGCAACACCGAGGCCGACGGGTCGCGGGGACGGGCGAGATGCAGCAGCGGAATGATCACGGTGGGTCCGGAAACGACGAGGATGGAGCCGATCAGAGCGGCGACGGCACGGCGAACGTCGAACAGCAGCCACACCGCCACACTGGCTGTGACCCACGTGACCAAGGCGCCAACCGTGACGAGCCGCAACACCACCGACCGACCCCGTATCAACCGGTCGAATCGAAGGGTCAGCCCCCCCTCGAACAACAGGAGCCCGACGGCAAAGCCCACCGCGGGAAACAGCGCCGGACCGAGATCAGCGGCGGGATCGATCGCTCCGGTCAGCGGACCGACGACGATGCCGCTGATCAACAGAACCAACACCGAGGGCAAGCGCAATGCACTGGCCAACCACTGCCCGACAACACCAAGGGTGAGGATCACCGCAATGGTCGTCGAGATGGCCGAGCTGGACGCGAGGATCACCACAACCTCCCGGGACACGACGAGCGGTTCGGAGATCGGCCCGCAAACGAAGAGGAGAGAACGACATCGCCTGGCATGTCATGGCAGTGTGGCACAACTGGACCGGCAAAGGGCTGCTCATCCGGGCTAAGGTCCGCGACATCGGCCCGGAGGATTCGGGCCGTCCCACTCGACCCAAAATCCTCGGAGTCACACCATGAAGGCGAGAGCTGCACTCTTCCGCGAGATCGGCGGCGAACTCAGTATCGAAGAGATCGACGTCGACGACCCGGCCCCCAACGAGGTCCGAGTCCGGACCGTCGCCTGCGGTGTCTGCCACAGTGATCTGCATTTCATGCAGGGCTCCATTGCCGGACCGTTGCCGACGATTCCGGGTCATGAGCCTGCGGGCATCGTCGAGGCCGTCGGATCGTCGGTCACTTCGGTCGAGCCCGGTGACCATGTCATCGCCTGCACGTCGATTTTCTGCGGCTCGTGCAACGAGTGCATGAAGGGTTGGCCCCACCTCTGCTCGAACCGTCGGGCATGCCGACGACCCCGTGGCGCCGCCCCACGCCTGTCCCAGCACGGCGTGGGCATCGATCAGTTCTCCGATCTGTCGGGCTTCGCCGAGGTGATGCTTCTTCACGAGCGGGCGGTGGTGAAGATCGACAAGGACATTCCCTTCGACCGTGCTGCCCTGGTCGGGTGTGGGGTCACCACCGGGGTCGGCGCCGCCCTCAACACCGCCAGGGTCGCGCCGGGCTCGACCGTCGCCGTCTTCGGGTGCGGGGGAGTGGGCAACTCGGTCATCCAGGGCGCCCGCATCGCCGGCGCCCGCCAGATCATCGCCATCGACATCGTGCCGAAGAAGCTCGAGACGGCTCGGCACTTCGGCGCGACCGATGTGGTGCTCTCGACCGACGAGGACCCGGTCAAGGCCATCAAGCGCCTCAGCAAGGGCGGCGTCGACTACGCCTTCGACGCCGTCGGGAACGCCAACTTGTCGGCCCAGTGTCTCTACGCGCTCGCCCCTCGTGGTCTGGCGGTGATCGTCGGGGCGATTCCCTCCGGACAACTCCTCAATCTGATGCCCGGCCACTTCTACGTCGAGAAGATGCTCACCGGTTCGATCATGGGCTCGAATCGTTTCCACATCGAGGCTCCGCAGTACCTCGACCTCTACCGACAGGGACGGCTCGACCTCGACGCCATGGTGAGCGCCCACGTGACGCTCGACCACATCGACGATGCCCTCCATGCCATGGAAGCAGGCGAGGTGACCCGCTCGGTCATCATGTTCGACTGAGTCAGCGGGACCCGGGCGCCCATCGATAGATGCGCTCGAGTGTGCCCCCCATCAGCAACGCCCGTTCAGCGGAGTCGAGTCGATCGGCCAGATACCGGCTCTGGGTGAACGCCTCGACGCCGTCGGCATAGGTGATCAGCTCCGTTGCCCTCGTCCAATCGGTGCCCCACAGACACCGTTCCACCCCGTAGGCGTCGAGCAGCTGTCCAACGGCATCCCAGATGTCGTCGAACGGTGCGCCCTGGCGGGACAACGTGCAGGCGCCGGTGATCTTGATGGCCACGTTTTCCGAGCGGGCGAGTTCCAGCACCGCTGGGAGTGACTTGAACGGCTCGGCAGGAACCGGGGGTTCGAAGGGCTGTTGGATGCCCAGATGGTCGATGACGAACTGGCACTCGGGATGTTGCGCAGCAAGACGTCCCATCATGTCCAGACGCCCCCAGGCCAGCACGTTCACCGGCAACCCATTGACCGCGGCCGCTCGGGCCACTCGGGAGAGCCCCTCCTCGTCGGGTTCGGGGTTCATCCGCGCCGCAATCATCAGCCGTACGCCGACGGCGCCGGGCGTCTCGGCCCACTCATCGACCACCTGAGCGACATCCGGGTCGGCGGGGTCCACCGGCTTGATCACCGCAAACCGATCGGGGTGCCCCGCATAGGCCTCGAGCGCATAGCTCGCATCGAATCGGTACATGGCATAAGGGGACACCAACAGGGCTCCGTCGACCCCCACCGCATCCATCGCCGCCACCATGTCGTCCCCGGTGACTTCGGGTGGCCCATGCAACGGACCGACCCAGGGACGCCCTGGATGATCGCGTTCGTAGGCATGGACCTGGGCATCGATGATCGGCATGAACCGAACCTAGTGCCGAACGCCGCGGTGATGCCCGCTCCAGCGGGTTCCGGCAGCCACTCGGCAGATCGCTGACCTAGGCTCGCACCGTGCACGACGCGCTGAAGACGATATGGGGGGCTGCGGGCGGTACCGCAACGGACTTGCCCGAGATGGTGCTGACCGGCTCGGGAGCGCTCAGCTCGGTGTTCGCCGTCAACGATCTGGCGCTCGCGTCGATCGGTGCCGCCTCCGCCGCGGCGCTCGAATACCGGACTTCCTGCTCGATTGCGGATGCGTCCGCCGATCGGCGACGGAGAACCGTCACCCTCCACCGAGACCGCGTGACTCGTTGGTTCGCCTCGACGATCGATCCGATCGGCTGGAAGCTACCCGCTGCCTGGGACGAGATCGCCGGCGACTATCGGTGCGCCGATGGCTGGATACGGCTCCACACCAACGCGCCGCATCATCGAGCGGCGGCACTCGGCGTGCTGGCGCTGGTCGATCAGACGGCCCCGACGAGGACAACCGTGGCTTCCGCGGTTTCCGAGTGGGCCGGGGACGAGCTCGAGACCGCCATCGTGGCCGCAGGAGGATGTGCGGCCCGCATGCGTTCGGTGGCCGATTGGCAGGTGCATCCCCAGGGGCGCAGTGTGGCAGCCGAGCCGTTGATGCATCGGGCGCGCACGACCCGAGTCGATGGGATCGCGCCCGTCCCGGGCACGCCCGGGAAACCGCTGCGCGGCGTGAAGGTCCTCGACCTCACCCGTGTCCTGGCCGGACCCGTCGCCAGTCGTTGGCTGGCCGGCCTCGGCGCCGAGGTGTTGCGCATCGATCCGCCACACTGGGAGGAGCCGGCGATCGTTCCCGAGATGACGCTGGGAAAGCGCACCGCCCGCCTCGACCTCACCGATCCATCCGGTCTCGACCGGCTCCGGCAGCTGTTGACCGGGGCCGATGTGCTGCTCCACGGCTATCGACCGGGCGCGCTGGACCGGTTGGGCTTCGACGACATCAGCCGGGATGATCTCCGACCGGGCTTGATCGACGTGTCGCTCGATGCTTACGGATGGACGGGCCCATGGGCAGGGCGACGCGGGTTCGACAGTCTGGTCCAGATGAGCAGCGGCATCGCCGAAGCAGGGATGGTTGCCGCTGGGGCCGACGTCCCCCGGCCACTGCCGGTGCAGGCACTCGACCACGCGACGGGCTATCTCCTGGCGACCGCGGCGCTCCGGGGGCTCACCGATCGGACACGAGATGGACGGGGCACACGAGCACGAGTCTCACTGGCCAGAACTGCAGCGCTCCTCATCGACATGGCAAGCCCCGACTCGACCGGCACACCACCCACGATCACCGATGACGATTACGCACCGACCATCGAGCACACCGACTGGGGACCGGCCCGTCGACTTCGACCGCCGGCCCAGCCGGGCGACACGACACTGCATTGGGCGCTGCCGGCCAACCGCCTGGGGTCTCATCGACCGGAATGGACAGCAATCCCATGACGACTCCCAACCTCGGCCTCCGCGCGCTGCTCGTCGTTGTCGTGGCCCTCGCGGTCGTTGCCTGCGGCAACGGTTCCGATGATGCCAGCGACGGCGGGGGAGCAGGATCGACCCAGCCCGCGGTTTCCCCCTCATCGGTGACCTCGGCCCCGGCATCGTCGAGCGCACCGGCAAGCACCGGTCCGGCCAATGGATCCACCATCGGGACACCAACGTCGAGCGAGGTAGCCATTTGGCCGGCGTCCGGCGTGGTCTTCTCGACGCCCGAGGACGCCGCCCTGGATTTTCTGACCAACGGGCTCGGTCTCGGCGGAGTCGACCGGGGCATGCTGGGCGAGTTCCAACAGGGCGACAGCCGCAGTGGCGAGCTGGAGGTGCTCTTCCGCGGCGAGGACGGTTCGACCGCTCGCATCGCTCGCAGTCTTCTGCTGCTGCGCCGACTCGGACCCGACAACGGCTGGTTCGTGCTGGCTGCGGTCAACGACCATGCGAGTATCACCGATCCGGTGGCCATGGACGAGGTGACGGCCGGACCGTTGGCCGTCAGCGGTCAAGCTCGCGGGTTCGAGGGATCGGTCACGATTTCGGCCGGCGTCGCGGGCTCGAACCAGATCATCGATCAGGTGGTGACCCAGGCGGGTTCCCTGGCCGATGCCGAGCCGTTCGCTGTCACTCTCGACCTGTCGACGGTCACCCCCGACACCGTGGTGATGCTGCTTGTCCGCGGCTCGACCGGACTCGAGTCCGACCCTGGTGACTTCGGTGCCATCGCCGTGCGCGTCGTTTCCTGAGGTTTCGTCACGACGCGCGATCAGAGCGTGCGGGCACCCACTCTTGGAATCTCGATCGGGGTGCCGGGCTCGGCCGGTGTGGGCGGATGGCCGGCGATGGTCACACGTTCCATGGAACGCCGATCCGGGAAGTAGTCCTTCGGGGCGTAGTGTTGCACCGAGCGGTTGTCCCAGACCACCACCATGTTCGGCTCCCATCGGACCCGCAGCTGGTATTCGGGCTGCAGCACCCGATTGCGGAGGTAATCCAGCAGCATGCGGCTCTCCTCTTCGGGGAGCTCGTTGATGTGGGTGGTGAAGTGCCAGTTCACGAACAGGACCTTCCGCCCCGACTCGGGGTGCACACAGACCACCGGATGGCTGGGGTTCGGTATCTCGAGCTCGATCTGGTGAATGATCGGCAGCATCGAAGGGTCGGCCAGGAATCGGTTCCGGAAGCGGCCGAAGCCGTGGACCGCGGTCAGGCCGGCGATGTGGTCCTTCATTCGCGAACTCAATCCGTCGTACGCTGCCGTCATGCTGGCGAACATCGTGTCGCCGCCCAGTTCGGGGAGGACCTTCGAACGCAGCACAGTGGCCAGCGGCGGAGCGGGCCGGTAGGTCTCGTCGCTGTGCCAGATGTCAGTGAGCGGGTCGGGCTGCTCCTTGTTGGTGTCGAGCACCATCAGTTCGGGCAGGCCTTCGCGTTTGATCCGGGCGAAGTGGTGAACCAGCAGCTCACCGAACCGGGAGCCGAAGGCGACCTGGTCCTCGGTCGTGAGGTGTTGGTCCTTGAACACCAGGACCTGGTGATCGACGAATGCCTGGCGGATGACGGCGAACGCGTTGTCATCGAGGTGGGCGAGGTCGACGCCCCGCATCTCGGCGCCGCAGACCGGACCGAGCCGGTGGGTGACGATGCCTGTGGCCTCCGCACTTCGGATCACTCGATCTTCGATGGTCATCTGGTCCCCTTGGCTTGGCTGACGAGTGCTGGACGCTTCCGACCTACCTCGAGGCCGGCTCAGCCGGCCGCTTCGAGCAGGCGGTCGAGCTTGGCCTCGACCCGAGCCATCCGCGACTCGAGCGCGGCGAGACGTTTGCTCTTCTTGCCCTGCTTCGCCCCGTCTCCGTTGGTCTCCGAGGCTGGTTGCTCCTCGCTGCACAACTGGTCGTAACAGGCGCG
Source organism: Acidimicrobiales bacterium (assembly GCA_024641625.1). Taxonomy (GTDB): domain Bacteria; phylum Actinomycetota; class Acidimicrobiia; order Acidimicrobiales; family SZUA-35; genus JAHECQ01. The sequence goes on from JAHECQ010000222.1 coordinate 6,123, forward strand.
GAACAACCGTCCGCTGTCGCGCTCTTCGGCGATGTAGCGACCCAGCAGTGTGCCGGTCTGGATGTCGATCGACGTGTCGCTGAACATGCCCGAGAACACATCGGGCTTGGCCGGATCGAAGGTCGCGATGAGCCCGAGCCGGTCGAACTTCTCACGATCTGACAACGTCGTCGACCCAGCGACCGCCATCTTCTCCTCGACGTCAGGGGCGACCTTGCGGACCAGGTCGAACCCCAGCTCACACATGCGCTTGGCAAAGGCCTTGCCGTGCTCGCCTTCGCGCAGGGCCACGGTGCTGATGATCTGACGTACATCGTCGCGCTCGGTGGCGTCGGCCCACGCGCCCAGATAACACTCTGCGTCGGTCTCGGCGTTGGCAATGGCGTTCATGAGACCCAGATAGGACGGCTTGTCAGTCATGGCTCCAGTGTCCCTCACTACTGGCAATTCGGCAATCGGATCGGCGAC
>JAHECQ010000223.1 GCA_024641625.1 Acidimicrobiales bacterium
CGTCGAGGCTGAGGTCGTCGAGGCTGAGGTCGTCGAGGCTGAGGTCGTTGAGGCTGAGGTCGTTGAGGCTGAGGTCGTCGAGGCTGAGGTCGTCGAACAAGCGGATGAGTCAGCCGCCGCCGAAGAACCCGAGGGAGACGCCTGATGGGCCAGAAAGTCAACCCCTATGGCTTCCGTCTCGGAATCACCACCGACTGGAAGTCACGTTGGATCGCCGATCGTGAGGAATACCGCACGAACTTGTACCAGGACTATCAGATCCGCAAGTTCCTCATGACGCAGCTCCCGAACGCCGCCATCTCCCGTATCGAGGTCGAGCGCACGTCCGATCGCCTCCAGGTCGATGTGCACACTGCTCGTCCCGGCATCGTGATCGGACGTAAGGGTTCCGAAGCCGATCGTCTTCGGCAGGGTCTCACCAAGATCTCGGGCAATCCCCGTATCAAGCTGAACATCATCGAGATCAAGCAGCCCGAGCTCGATGCAGCACTGATCGCTCAGGGCGTGGCCGATCAGCTTGCCGGTCGTATGGCGTTCCGCCGAGCGATGAAGCGAGCCATGCAGAACGCGATGAAAGCCGGGGCCAAGGGCATTCGCATCCAGTCATCGGGCCGCCTCGGTGGAGCCGAGATGAGCCGTACCGAGTGGTACCGCGAAGGCCGGGTCCCTCTGCACACGCTTCGGGCCGATATCGATTACGGACTGCGCGAGGCTCACACTGCCGCCGGCCGTATCGGTGTCAAGGTCTGGCTCTACAAGGGCGATGTGCTGCCGTACAAGGCCACCGTGAACAAGGCGGCGAAGGAAGCCGCCATGGCCGTTGGCGAGACTGCCGGTGCCGCCGATGCGCCGCGCCGGGTCGTGTCTTCGGCCCGCCGCCGGGCGCAGGCTGCCAACGAAGTGGAGCCGGTCGAGGAACCGGCACCGCTCGTCAAAGAGGCCGACCCCGAATTCGAACGACTTCTCGCCGAGGAAGAGGCCATCGAGGCCAGCCTCCGGCCGAAGTCGTCCGATGACAAGTTCCGACCGGAGGACGCTGACTGATGTTGATGCCGAGAAAGGTCAAGCACCGCAAGCAGCAGCGCGGTCGCACCAAGGGCATCACCAAGGGTGCCGCCAAGGTCTCCTTCGGAGACTACGGCATCCAGGTGCTCGAGCCGGGCTGGATCACCGCCCGTCAGATCGAGGCTGCCCGTATTGCGATGACCCGACACATCCGCCGCGGCGGCAAGGTCTGGATCAACGTGTTCCCCGACAAGCCGGTCACCGAGAAGCCGGCCGAAACCCGCATGGGTTCGGGCAAGGGCAACCCTGAACGCTGGGTCGCCGTCGTCCGACCCGGACGGGTCATCTTCGAGCTGTCGTTCCCCGATGAGGCAATTGCCCGGAGCGCGATGGAACGAGCCATTCAGAAATTGCCGGTCAAGGCCCGTGTCATCTCCCGAGAGGATGGATTCGATGGCTGATTCCACCGTCGCCGAACAATCCGACGCCGAACTCATCGAGTCCCTCGGCGACGCCAAGCGAGAACTGTTCAATCTTCGGTTCCAGCTTGCGACCGGGCAGCTCGAGAACAGCGCCCGCATCAGCCACGTCAAGAAGACCGTGGCTCGTATTCGCACCGAGATGCGCGCTCGCGAGCTCGCTCAGCAGGAGTCGTGATGACAGACGAATCCACCCTCGAAGCCCCCGATCGCGCCCGCCGGAAGGTCCGCGAGGGCACGGTCCGTTCGAACAAGATGGACAAGACCGTCGTGGTCGAAGTCGTCCGCCGTTCGAGCCACCCGCAGTACAACAAGACGGTCCAGCACAGCCGTCGCTATGTGGTCCACGACGAGGAGAACACCCTTCGCGAAGGCGACCGTGTTCGGATCGTCGAAACCCGACCACTGTCGAAGACCAAGCGTTGGCGCTTGCTCGAGATCCTGGAGCGTGCACGATGATCCAACAGGAGACCCGACTTCGGGTCGCTGACAACAGCGGCGCGCGTGAGGTGCTGTGCATCAAGGTGCTCGGCGGTTCCAAGCGCCGGTACGCCGGCATCGGCGACATCTTCGTTGCCACGGTCAAGGACGCCATTCCGGGCGCCGCGGTCAAGAAGGGCGATGTCGTCAAATGCGTCGTCGTTCGAACCAAGAAGGAACGTCGTCGCCCGGATGGCAGCTACATCCGCTTCGACGAGAACGCAGCGGTGCTCATCAACGAGCAGCGCCAGCCCCGGGGTACCCGCATTTTCGGCCCGGTGGGCCGTGAGCTTCGGGACAAGCGCTTCATGCGTATCGTCTCGCTCGCACCGGAGGTGTTGTGATGAAGATTCGCAAGGGTGATCGCGTGATCGTCCTCGCCGGCAAGGATCGCGGACGCGAAGGTGTCGTCTCCGAGGCGTTCCCTGCGCTCGACAAGGTCAAGGTCGAGGGCGTCAACATCGCCAAGCGGCACACCAAGCCGCGTTCGGCCGAGGATCCGGGCGGCATCATCGACAAGGAAATGCCGCTCCACGTCTCGAACGTTGCCGTGATCAGCCCCAAGGATGGCAAGGCCACCCGGGTGGGCTACAAGATCGACGGTGACCGGAAGATCCGTATCTGCAAGCGAACCGGCGTCGAGATTCCGGAGGCAGAGAAGTGACCACCACCACGTCGACGCCTCGCATGAAGGCCAAGTACAACAGCGAGATTCGCGACCAGTTGAAGGTGGACCTCGGCCTGCCCAACATCATGATGGTCCCGCGCCTCGAGAAGATCGTCGTCAACATGGGCGTTGGCGAAGCGCTGCAGAACTCCAAGATGCTCGACAGCGCGGTCGCCGATCTCTCGACCATCACCGGGCAGAAGCCCGCGGTGACGGTGGCGAAGAAGTCCCTCGCCAGCTTCAAGTTGCGCCAAGGCAATGCCATCGGCGCCAAGGTCACCCTCCGAGGTGACCGCATGTGGGAGTTCTTCGACCGCCTGATCAGCCTGGCGATCCCCCGGATCCGTGACTTCCGGGGCCTCAATCCTCGGTCGTTCGACGGTCGAGGCAACTACACCTTCGGTCTCACCGAACAGCTCATGTTCCCCGAGATCAACTACGACACGGTCGATGTCACCCGTGGAATGGATATCACCATCGTTACCTCCGCAATGACGAACGCACACGGCAAGGCGTTGCTCGACGCCTTCGGTTTCCCGTTCCGCCGGGAAGGGCAGGCTCAGTAATGGCGAAGAAAGCTCTCATCAACAAGCAGCAGAAGAAGCCCAAGTACAAGGTACGGGCGTACACCCGCTGCAAGGTTTGCGGCCGACCGAAGGCCGTCTACCGACGCTTCGGCCTGTGCCGAATTTGTCTCCGTGAAATGGCCCATGCCGGAGAAATCCCCGGCGTGACCAAGTCGAGCTGGTGAGGAGGTAGCGAACGATGTCAATGACCGATCCCATCGCCGACATGCTCACCCGTATCCGCAATGCCAACATCGCAATGCACGACGAGGTCAGCATGCCGTCGTCCAAGCTCAAGGAGGCCCTTGCGGGGGTTCTCAAGAGTGAGGGCTTCATCGGCGAGTACTCCACCCGTCCGGCCAAGAGCGGCGTCGGAACCACGCTGACGATCCAGATGAAGTACTCGCCCGAGCGCGAGCGCGTCATCAGCGGTATCAAGCGCGTGTCGAAGCCCGGCTTGCGCGTCTACTCCAAGACCGCCGAGATCCCCCGCGTGCTCGGTGGCCTCGGTGTTGCTGTTCTGTCCACCAACAAGGGACTCGTGACCGACCGGGAGGCCCGTAAGGCCAAGGTCGGCGGCGAAGTCCTCTGCTACGTCTGGTAGGTCGACATGTCACGAATTGGTAAGTCACCCATCACGATTCCCGATGGCGTCGACGTGTCGATCTCCGGATCCACCGTCAGCGTCAAGGGGTCGAGGGGCTCGCTCGATCACACCCTGCCCGAAGGCATCAGCGCCACGCTCGAGGACGGCATCCTGACCGTCGAGCGTGCCAACGAGGAGCGTCCGACCAAGGCTCTGCACGGCCTGAGTCGATCATTGGTCAACAACATGGTCGTCGGCGTGAGTCAGGGGTTCCGCAAGGATCTCGAGATCGTGGGTGTCGGCTATCGCGCCAATTCGCCCAGTCCGGACACCTTGAACCTGGCTCTCGGTTTCAGCCATCCCGTCGAGGTCAAGGCCCCCGACGGCATTTCCTTCGAGGTCCCCGAGCCGACGAAGATCGGTGTCATCGGCATCGACAAACAAGCCGTCGGGCAGGTTGCCGCAGTGATCAGGTCATACCGAAAGCCCGAGCCGTACAAGGGTAAGGGCATCCGCTACGCAGGCGAGCGAGTTCTTCGCAAGGCCGGCAAGTCCGGCAAGTGAGCCGGTAGGGACGATTCATCATGCAGAACACCAAGAACTTCACCCCACGGCAACGGCGTCAGCGCCGAGTCCGCAAAAAGGTTTCGGGAACACCGGCCCGACCTCGTCTGGCCGTCTTCCGGTCCAATCGTCACATCACCGCGCAGATCATCGATGACACCGTGGGCCATACGCTGGCTGCGGCGTCGTCCCTCGAGAGTGAGGTGCGTGGTGCAGGCAGTACCAGTTCCAAGGTCGCGGCCTCGGTGGTGGGCAAGCTCATCGCCGATCGGGCCAAGGCCGCCGGCGTCTCGGCCGTGGTCTTCGACCGCGGCGGCAACCGCTATCACGGACGTGTGGCCGCTCTCGCCGACGCCGCCCGCGAAGCCGGCCTCGATTTCTAGGAGAAGGATCCATGGCAAACGAGCGCAATGACCGAAATGACCGTAACGATGGGCGCGAATCACGTGTCATCGCCATCAACCGCGTCGCCAAGGTCGTCAAGGGCGGCCGTCGGTTCGCCTTCACTGCCCTGGTCGTTCTGGGTGACGGCAACGGACGGGTCGGACTGGGCTACGGCAAGGCCAAGGAAGTACCCCTCGCCATCCAGAAGGGCACAGAAGAGGCCCGCAAGCTGATGTTCGAGGTTCCCCTGGCCGGTGGCACCATCACCCACACCATCCTCGGCGAGCAGGGAGCGGGTCGCGTGCTGCTCAAGCCGGCCGCTCCCGGTACCGGCGTCATCGCCGGGGGCGCAGCACGGGCCATCCTCGAAGAGGCCGGTATCCACGATGTGCTCTGCAAGTCGCTTGGCTCCTCCAACCAGATCAACGTGGCCCGCGCCACCATCAACGCGCTCAAGGGCCTGAAGCGACCCGACGAGGTGGCTCGCCTGCGAGGCCTCGACGCCTCGGAGTTCACTCCCAAGGGCCTGCTCGACGCCTACAACGAATCCCAGCGCCGGCCGGCAGCGTCGGCAGAGGTCCACTCATGAGCGAACTGACCGTCACCCAGATCCGCTCGGCCATCGGGTCCAAGCCCAAGCAGCGTGGAACGCTGCGTGCGTTGGGGCTCGGCCGAATCGGTCAGAGCAACACCCTGCCCGACCGGGCCGAGATCCGAGGCATGATCGCCCGCGTCCCGCACCTGGTCCTGGTCGAGTCCGCCGAACCTTCCCCACAGCAGGGAGATGCGTCATGAAGATCCACGATCTCAAGCCCGACGAGGGCTCCCGCAAACGGGCCAAGCGCGTAGGTCGCGGCATCGGCGGCAAGGGTGGCAAGACCGCCGGCCGTGGTCACAAGGGCCAGCACGCCCGCAACACCGTGCGTCTCGGGTTCGAGGGTGGACAGTTGCCGCTGCAGATCCGGACGCCGAAGCTGCGAGGCTTCACCAACCCCTTCCGGGTCGAATACCAGGCCATCAACCTCGACACCATTGCCGAGTCGGGCCTTTCGGAGATCACCCCGGAGCTCCTCTTCGGCAAGGGCCTGATCGGCAAGGGTGCGTTGGTGAAGGTGCTGGGTCGAGGCACGCTGACCGGTGCTGTCACCGTCAAGGCCCACGCGTTCTCGAAGTCGGCCGAAGCGGCCATCACCGCTGCCGGTGGTTCGACGGAACTGATCCCGCTGCCCTTCTCGGTGCGCCCTCCCGCCGCCGGCAACCAGCACCAGAATCGCTGACCGACGGCCCATCGTTCGTCACAGCCGCCGAGCTGCACCAGCGACCGCTGGCGCAGCTCGGCGGTTTGCGTCATCTAGGTTGGGTATCCGCCGGTCTGGCCGGACCCGAGTTTCCTTCCCTCCCCGTAGGAGAGACCCTGTGCTGAGCACCATCAAGAACGTTCTTCGTACCGTCGACTTACGCAACAAGATCCTGTTCACCCTGTTCATCCTGATCGTGTACCGCATCGGCGTGCAGGTTCCGGCACCGGGGGTCAATCTCGACGCCGTCCAGGCGCTGCGCGAGTCGGCCAACGACAGCGCCGGCGGCATCTTCGGCTATCTGAACCTGTTCTCCGGTCGGGGCGTGGGCAATCTGTCGCTCTTTGCTCTGGGCGTACTGCCGTACATCACCGCCTCGATCATCATCCAGATCCTCACCGTGGCCATCCCCAAGCTGGAGGAATGGCAGTCCCAGGGTGCAGTGGGGCAGCGCAAGATCAACCAGTGGACCCGCTATGTCGCCATCGTCCTGGCCCTGGTGCAGGGGACCGGCATCGTCTTCTTGATC
>JAHECQ010000224.1:0-4130 GCA_024641625.1 Acidimicrobiales bacterium
CCAGCGACTCGGCGAGCACCTCGAGGTCACCGACGTCCCCGGTCAAGACAGAATCACCGAGACGCACCGCCAGTACAACCAGATGGGCATCGACCACGTCGGTCGCCCCCGCAGACGCCAGCAGTCGGCCAACCGCACGCCCGTCATTGAACGGGAGAACCAGGACTGACTTCAGGAACGAGCCCAGCCGGGCCTGAGCTCCTGATCGCCAGACCTGAGCGACGACTGGATGGCTGGTGCGCAATGGGATGTCAGCCCTCACGGCGGCCGTCAGGAACTCACGGGCCTGGCGTTCGCCGCGATCGACCGATATCAGGAATCCGGCATCCAGAATCACAGGCCGTAGCGTTTGGCCATTGCACCAACGGCGGCCTCGTCGATCGGGCCCTCAGCAGCTTCCCATTCGGCGAGGAACTCCTCGAGGGATTCCTTGCGGTCGACTTCGGCTGACAGCAGCCGCAGAGCCTGGCGGATGGCGTTGGATCGCCCACCCAAACGCGTTGCCAGGCGGTCAAGGGCATTCTCGTCGTCAGGGTCGAGTCGGACGGTGGTGGTCGACATGGTCCCAATGTAATACGTATGTGCTACACCCGCAACGGACGGCACCACCTTCCTGTAACCGGCATTTGCGGGTGGTCGAGGTGGTTGTCACCGGATGGCCACTGGGCAACGATGGAGGCTGCCTCGAGCAGAGTCGACCACGCATTTCGCTGGGGTGACACGGGCGGGTCTGAATCAGGTGCGTTCGCTCTGTCTACTGGTTGTCGCCAACCCGGACCGAGACACCGGCGTCGGTGGCGACCCACAGGGAACCGGCTGGGCCGGTGGTGATGTCTTGGGTGGCGTTGGAGACAAGGCCATCCTCGCTGGTGAGCGTCGTTGCTGAACCGTCCGCCCTGATGAGGTTGAGCCCACCCAGGCCGGTGAGGTAGAGGATGCCGTCTTGGTGAGTGGCGGCAATAGAGGTCCGGGGAGGTCGCACCCCCTAGATCCCGGCTCTCATTGTGTGGCCATCGGTGATGGTCAGTTCGCCCACGATGATCTGCGACCATTCGTTGCCGTCAAAGGTGGGGCCCGGCGCCCACCCACTCCCCGGCGCTGGTCCAGTGCCCCCTGGCGACGGGCCTGGCCACGAACGTCTCGAAGGCCTGTACGGGTCAGAAGCACAGGAAGTCGTGGCGGTCGGCGCCCGCCCGGTCGTCGACGGCGGCTCGATTCTGTCCGGCGAGATCGACTGGGCCATCGACGTGGAGGCCGCTCTCACCCTCGAGGATGTCCTCTATCGCCGTAGCCAGGCCGCATGGTCCCTCCCCGCCGAACGGGACCTCCTCGCTCCGGCCGTCGCTGCGCACATGGCACGCCGTCTCAACTGGAGCGAACGGCAACGGGCCGGGGAGCTGGCTGGAGTCCAGGCCCGCTTCGCTGAAGAACTCGCCTTCCAAACGAAGGTCCGGTTCAGCAGCCTTCCCCACCATCGCATCGGCCGGTCGATGTCGAAGACCAGGACGACGCGCTCTTCGGGGGTCTCGTTCCAGACTTCGTGGTCAAAAGTGTCGTCGAACACGAACAGCTCGCCCGGGCGCCAGACCCTGACCTCCTCCCCCACCCGCATCCGGCACCGCTCGGCGTCCTGTGGGATCACCAGGCCCAGGTGGGCGCGCACGATGCCTTTGGACACTCCGTCATCAGGGCCTCACTGCAATTCTTGTCCAGCCTGGCCCCGAATCCGAACAGGAGGAAGGTGCGCCAACTGTCTCCGGTCGAGATGTGACGCTGCTCGGGAGAGACCTCGTGGAAGACGGGTATCGCTTCACGGTGACGGAGGATCTCGACGGCTTCGTCGCGAATCGTCTCCCAGTTGCCAGTGAGCTCCTCAGGGAACGAGAAGTGCCGAGTATCGAGGAACGGAGCGTCCCCCACCAGCGACTGGCGGGCGAACACGTCGCTCAACCCGCGGATGAGTAGCCATCCGTAGCGCGTGACCAGGCGATCGCGCTCGTTGTTGATGCGGTCAATACTCACGGCGGGTCCGGGGATGCGGTCGGGCTCCGGAATGTACACGCCCTCGATCCGTCCCGTTCGGTCCCACGGTGAGGACCGCAAACACACGCTCGACCAAGCGAGATGGAGAGCTGACCAGCGAGATGGAGAGCTGATCAGAGAGTGGGTCAACGGCCCTGGGCCAGGTCCTCGAGTGGCGAGTGGTGCGGCGTACGACACACTTTCAGGGCCTACAACCCCGAGACTACGATCATCGCCGTGGCCGACAAGATCCATGTTGACACCCAAATCGGGCGGCAGTGGGCGAGGAGGCTCATCGCAGTAGGTCGAGTGGTGATGGTCACTGCGATCGCGGCGGCCACTGTCGCGCTGTTCCTTGTCCAACGGTTCTCGGTGACCTATCGCGATGGGCTCGCCGTGACCGAAGCGTCGGCAGTTCTGGTGGCCGACTCGATCGAGCCGATCAGCACGCTTTCCGAGGATCTCGCCGCACTGGCGCTGACGCTGGTCGAGAGCCTCGCGCTGGCCCAATCCCTGGTCGAGACCACCGAAACGACGCTCGCCGACCTCGGAGCGGCCTCCATGACGAACCTGTCGGACACCGCCACCGCGGCGGCGGACATCGCCGACCGGCTCGCCGTCACCCTGGAGACGATCGAACGGTTCATTCCCGGCGACCGCGAGAGCATCGGTGAGGACCTGCGTGAGTTTGCCGACGGACTCGAACCGGTGTCCGAGCAACTCCGCGGGATCGGCGAGCAACTCACCACGGTGTCGAACGAACTGGGTGCCGGCCAGGCCACCTTGGCTGATCTAGGGGCGCAGCTCGAGACGCTCGCGACCGACATCAGCGCACTCGGACCGACCTTCGATGCACTCGGCGCCACTGCCGAAGATCTCCGGATGCGGACGGAGGCAGCCTCGGATCGGGTCGGCGTCGACCTCTGGCTTGGACGCATCCTGATCGTTGCGCTGGGCCTCGTGTTCTCGGCGATCGGCCTCATGGCCGATCGGTTCGGTCGGGCGTGGATCGCAGCCAACCTCGAGCCGGCTCGATAGATCGACCAGCACCGACTCGAGCCAGGCCGAAGGCCGGCTTCACACCGGCGACCTCGTGCAAAGGACGCCGACGGCTACGAGCGACTACCAACGGTGCCTGCTCTGCCGAGCACGGGTCTTGCGGGCGAAGCGATAACATCCCGAGCTGAAATTCCCCCAATCAACGAGGTGAGCAGATGATGAAATCCCTGGCCGGCTTGGCATTGGCAACGATGCTGCTATCGGCATGCGGCAGTTCCGATGACACCAGCAACGCGTTGAGCGCGGTGTGCGACTCACAGGACGCAGTGCTCGAAGATCTCGCGGCAATGGCCGCGCTCGATCCTGCAGTGAACACGACGGCCGAGTACCAGTCAGCAGTGGAGGACCTGCAGAGTTCTGTCGACGACCTGAAGGCCGCACGAAGCGACCTGTCCGCAGAGAACGTCGACAACATCACGAGCGCTTACGACGAACTCCGTGCCGGGCTGGATGATCTGGACGACCTCCCCCTCGCCGAGGCCGACGCTACCCTGGGCTCGGCGATCGACGTTCAGGTCGAACAGCTCACGAGCTTCTACGACGCAGCATTCGCCGAGTCGTCCTGCAGCGAGTAGCGACTCCGGCAGCGGGCGCGGCGGGAACGCGAGGTTCACCGGACCCGGTGAACCTCCGGCGCCCGCGGCCCAGTCGCCAAGCCGCTCGCCGACCCCACGACCAATCTGACAGCGAAGTCGTGCGCAGCTAGGGTCGACATCGCAGGTCGCCGAGAGTCCGGAGTTATCCCCATGTGTTTGGTCGTGTTGATCGCCGCTCTCGGTCCGCGATTCGGGATCCTGGTCTACTGGCTCGGATGGCCGGCACGATGGGAACTCGCCTTCGACTCGTTCATCGTGCCGTTCATCGGATTCCTCTTCCTCCCGTGGACAACGCTCGCGTATCTCCTCGTCGCGCCGTCAGGCGTCAGAAGCTTCGATTACGTGATCCTTGGATTGGCGCTCTTGATGGATCTCGCTTCACTCGGTGGCGGCGGCGACCAATACCAACGACGTCGGAGGACGACCCGCGCGTACTGACGCGGCCGTGCGCCA
>JAHECQ010000224.1:4230-6557 GCA_024641625.1 Acidimicrobiales bacterium
CCGACGACGACGACTGACCGGGGTCGACACGAGCCACGATCCGCAGGCGGAACAGTTGTGGACGGCACAGGTCTGGTGCGCTAGGTTCACCGCCGGGCTTCGAGGCCCATCACGCAGGAAACCGCCCGGCGCCAGGTCCCGGGTGGGTGACAGGAGGCAATTGCACATGGCATCGTTTGGTTTGGGAATGGCCGCAGCGGTGTTCATCATTGCATGGACCTGGGCGGTCATCGACATCGCTCGCCATGATCGAGTGCCCCGAAACTACAAGATCTTCTGGATCCTGCTCTGCCTCGTCCTGCCGCTCGTCGGCACCGTCATCTGGCTGGGCCTGCGCCCGCCCAAGCAGGGCGATCCGAGTTCGGGCTACTTCAGCGACGAGACGCTCAAACGAGATCTCTGACCTCGACGTTCGGTTGCGGATGCTTGGCACGATTCGTGCCGAGCGTTCTCTTGCCGGAGTGTGTAGGTTCCCTTATCGTGACGTGGTTCACCAACGAAAGGGATGCACATGCCTAACGGGAAGCCCAACATTCTGGTGCTCTGGGGCGACGACATCGGCATCAGCAATCTGAGCTGCTACTCGAACGGCCTGATGGGATACCGGACCCCGAACATCGACCGGATAGCGGCCGAGGGCGCGCTGTTCACCGACTACTACGGTGAGCAGAGCTGCACCGCAGGTCGGGCGGCGTTCATCACCGGGCAGAACCCCTACCGAACCGGCCTCACCAAGGTCGGCATGCCCGGCGCCGACCTCGGTCTACGCGACGAAGACCCGACGATCGCCACCGCGCTGAAGGCGCAGGGGTATGCCACCGGCCAGTTCGGCAAGAATCACTTCGGCGATCGCGACGAATTCCTTCCGACGAACCATGGGTTCGACGAGTTCTTCGGCAACCTGTATCACCTCAACGCCGAGGAGGAGCCAGAAGACGTCGACTACCCCGACCCGGAAGAATTCCCGGATTTCCGCGACCGGTTCGGACCTCGCGGGGTGATTCACAGCTGGGCCGACGGTCGCATCGAGGACACCGGTCCGCTCACCAAGAAACGCATGGAGACGATCGACGACGAGATCATCGTGCCGGCGCAGCGCTTCATCAAGGACGCGGCGGAAAGCGACACGCCGTTCTTCGTGTGGTTCAACACCACGGGCATGCACTTCCGCACCCACATCGCCGACGAGATCCGCGGCCAGGCCGGACGCTGGCAGTCGGAATACCACGACGCCATGGTCGAGCACGACAAGCGGATCGGTTCGATGCTCGACTTCATCGACGAGCTGGGCCTGACCGAGGACACCATCGTGTTGTACAGCACCGACAACGGTGTTCACATGAACACCTGGCCCGACGGTGGAATGACCCCGTTCCGGAACGAGAAGAACTCCAACTGGGAAGGCGCCTACCGTGTTCCCTCGCTCGTTCGCTGGCCGGGTCACATCGAGCCGGGGATCGTCCTCAACGACATCGTCAGCCACAATGACTGGTTCGTCACCCTGCTCGCTGCCGCCGGCGAGCCGGAGATCGCCGACAAGCTCAAGGCCGGTCACGAACTCAGCGGTACCACCTACAAGGTGCACCTGGATGGCTTCAACCAGCTGCCATATCTGACCGGCGAGTCCGACCAGAGTGCCCGGAAGTACTTCTTCTACGTCAACGACGACGGCGACCTCACGGGCCTCCGGTACGACAACTGGAAGTTCGTCTTCCTGGAGCAACGCGCCAGGGGCACCATCCAGGTCTGGGCCGAGCCGTTCGTCGAACTCCGCGTGCCCAAGATCTTCAATCTGCGAACCGACCCCTACGAGCGGGCCGACGTCACCTCCAACACCTACTGGGACTGGGTCCTCAGTCGCGCCTACCTGCTGGTCCCGGCCCAGACGTTCGTGGCGCAGATGCTGTCGTCGATGGTCGAGTTCCCACCACGGCAGGAGTCGTCGAGTTTCACCGTCGGCAAGATGCTGGAGAAGCTCAAGGCCGGCTTCGGGAGCGCATGAGCAGTTCCGCCATCCCGGCTCCCCACACCGACCACCACGGGTCGGTGTGGGTCCCGGGCGGGACGTTTCGGATGGGCTCCGATCAGCACTACCCGGAAGAGGCGCCCACACACCGCGTGACGGTCGACGGCTTCTGGATGTCGGCCACGACGGTCACCAATCGCCAATATGCGGCCTTCGTCGAGGCCACCGGCTACCTCACGGTGGCCGAGCGTCCACTCGACCCGGCCGATTTTCCCGGTGCCCCACCGGAGAACCTCGTTCCCGGGTCACTGGTCTTCACCATGACCCGGGGCCCGGTGGATCTTCGTCACATCAGCCAGTG
>JAHECQ010000225.1:0-911 GCA_024641625.1 Acidimicrobiales bacterium
CGAGGGTGAGGTGAACCCTGCCCCCACCACTGGTGTGACCGGGGGCGACACTCGATTCCAGGTTCTGGCTCGGGTCCACAGTCTCACCACCAACCTGGGCGTCACGGTGAAGGCGGATGTGCCAGGCGACGGCGTCGAAGATCTTTCCATTGCCACCTGGACTCACGAGTATCCGGGAGCCGAGTGGCATGAACGTGAGGCGTGGGAGATGTTTGGCATCTCCTTCACCGGGCATCCCGGTCTGCGTCACATCTACCTGCCGGGCGACTTCGAAGGTCACCCGCTTCGCAAGGATTTCCCGCTCCTCGCTCGTCTGATCAAACCGTGGCCAGGCATCGTCGACGTCGAGCCCATGCCGGGTCGCGACGGTGAAGCCTCCACCGAGAATCCGGAGTCCGCATGACCGCCATCTCCGATCGTCGCCAGCTGGCGTACATTGCCGCCCAGGCCGCGGACGCACGCGTCAATGTGGAGCTCGAGGCCGAGGGCATGACCCTCAACATCGGCCCACAACATCCTGCCACGCACGGCACGCTTCGTATCGTCGCCCGTCTCGACGGCGAGCAGGTGGTCGAGGCCGAGCCGATGATGGGCTACATGCACCGCGGCTACGAGAAGTTGGCCGAGGTCCGCACCTATCCGCAGGTGACGGCGCTGATCAACCGCATCGACTGGCTGGGAAGCTTCGCCAATGAGGTGCCGTTCATCCTGGCGGCCGAACAACTGATGGGTGTCGAGGCACCACCTCGGGCCCGTCACATTCGTACGATTCTGTTCGAGTTGGCACGAATCGCCAACGTCACCCTGTTTCTCGGCGACATGGGCGTGCAACTGGGTGCGGTGACGCCGATCTTCTATGCGTTCCGCGACCGCGAGCACATCCTCAACCAGATCGAGGCGGCTACTGGTGG
>JAHECQ010000225.1:921-6524 GCA_024641625.1 Acidimicrobiales bacterium
GCTTCCATCCGAACTTCGATCGCATCGGCGGGGTGAAGGACGACCTCCCGGCCGGTTGGATCTCCGAGACCAAGCGTTCGGTCGGCCAGATCCGCAAGTTCTGTGACGTCATGGAGGATCTGGTCGTCGGCAACGAGATCTTCCAGGCCCGCTGCCGCGGGATCGGGGTGATCCCGGCTGACGTGGGCTTGGCGTATGGTCTCTCGGGCGCCAATATTCGCTCGTCCGGGGTCGACTGGGACCTTCGCCGCGACAACCCGAATCCGGGCCTGGCCTATGACGCAGTCGACTGGAAGGTCTGGACCCATCCCGACGGCGATTCCTTCAGCCGGTACTGGGTGCGTCTCCAGGAAGTTCGCGAAGCGTGTCACATCGTCGAGCAACTGCTCGACACCATCCCCGCCGGGCCGGTGATGGCCAAGGTGCCCCGCATCATCAAGGTGCCCGAGGGTGAGGCGTTCGTCGAGACCGAGAATCCGTTGGGCGTGATGGGGTACTACGTCGTCAGCCAGGGCGGCCTCGAACCTTTCCGGGTCAAGATCCGTTCGGCGAGCTTCTCCAACATGTCGATCTCGCCGTGGCTGCTCAAGGGCAGCTACGTCCCCGACGTCATCACGATCCTGGCCAGCCTCTATTTCATCCTGGGGGACATCGACCGATGACCGCCGCAACGCTGTTCGCTGTGGAGTTCGCGTGGTGGCAGACCACGTTGTTCAAGTCGCTCATGGCCATCGTGGCCGTGCTGATCCCTGCGGGAACGACGGTCTACCTCTACCTGTTCAAGATGGTTTCGTTCATGCAGAGCCGGCTCGGGCCCATGGAGGCCGGACCGTACGGCTCGATGCAGCTGCTCGCCGAGCTGGGCAAGAACCTCCAGAAGGAGGACATCTTCCCGCTGAAGGCGGACCGTGTGGTGTTCGCCTTCGCCCCCTACGTGGTGCTCGCCAGCACCTTCCTGCTGGCGGTGGTCATTCCCTTCGGACCCGATGCGATGTTCACCGACATCGACACCGGCGTCTACCTGGCGCTGGCTGTTTCGTCGGTGTCGGTGGTGGGCATCTTGATGGCTGGGTGGGCCAGTGCCTCCAAGTACTCGTTGCTCGGCGGCCTCCGAGCGGCCGGTCAGCTCATCGCCTACGAACTTCCGCTCATCTTGGCGGTGGTCGGTGTGGTCATCCAGGCAGGCACCCTGAGCCTCCAGGGGATCATCAGCCGTCAGGCCCAAGGCGAGATCTTCGGTTTCGGCGGCGTCGGAAACCCCTACTTCCTCACCCAGTGCGTCGGGTTCCTCATCTTCATGATCGCAGTGCAGGCCGAGCTGACCCAGGTTCCCTTCGACATGCCGATCGCCGAGTCCGAACTCGTATCGGGCTACATGACCGAGTACTCGGGCTTTCGTTTCTTGATGTTCTTCATCGGTGAGTTCGCCACGGCGAACATCTTCGCCTTCCTGGCCTCGGTGCTCTTCCTCGGGGGCTGGTCCGTGCCGCCGTTCCTCACGGACCTGCTCGGCGTCGACTGGGACTCGAATCTCATGAACGTGCTCGGCCCCCTGGTGATGCTCACCAAGATGCTGGTGCTCACCTTCATCATCTACTGGGTCCGGTTCACGTTCCCCCGCTTCCGCGAGGATCAGCTCCAGAAGTTCGCCTGGAAGGTGCTGATTCCTCTGGCTCTGGTCAACATCGCCGCCACTGGCGTGCTGAAGGTGGTCTTCTGATGTCGCTCATTCCCAAGGGTCTGGCCGTCGGCCTCGGTGTCACCTTCAAGGAGATCGTGAAGACGGTCACCAAGGGTGCCGAAACGGTTCAGTACCCCCACGAGAAGGAAGATCCCGCACCGCGGGCGCGGGGTGTCATCGCCCTGAACGAGGAGAACTGCACGGCCTGCATGCTCTGCAGCCGGGAATGCCCGGATTGGTGCATCTACATCGAGGGCCACAAGGATCTCGCGCCGCCTCGCCGAGCAGGTGGCAAGCCCCGGCAGGTCAACAAGCTCGATCGGTTCGACATCGACTATGCCCTTTGCATGTACTGCGGTATCTGCGTCGAGGTCTGCCCGTTCGAGGCGCTCTTCTGGAGCCCGGAATACGAGTACTCCGAGCCCCGTATCGCCGACCTCCTCCACGACAAGACTCGACTGGGCCAGTGGATGACCACGGTTCCCGATTTCGAGCCATACGAGGCGGGCTCGCAGGCCAAGGTGAAGCAGGTCCCGCGATGATCCAATTGCTTGCCGCCGAGATGACCACGACCGAGGTCTGGGTTGCCAACAGCTTCTTCCTCGTCATTGCGCTCGTGTCGATTGCGGCGGCCCTCAAGATGGTCACGACCAAGAACGTGGTACACGCCGCGCTCTACCTGCTGATCGTGCTCTCGGGCGTGGCGGCCGTGTACGTGATTCTCGGAGCCGAGTTCGCCGCGGCAACCCAGGTACTGGTCTACATCGGCGCCATCCTCGTGCTGTTGCTGTTCGGGGTCATGCTCACGCGAGCTCGTATCGGTGCCGACGTCGACCTCGATCACGAACAGAAGTGGATCGGCGGTCTTGTCGCCGTTGCGCTCGGTGCGGTGATGGGTTACTCCCTGTGGGAGGCATTCTCGGACGCGAAGTTGCCCGACGATCGTCTGGTGCAGCGCACCGATGCGGTCGCCGATTCCATCTTCAGCGCTTACATCGTGCCCTTCGAGGCGCTCTCGGTACTCCTGCTCGCCGCGCTCATCGGCGCCGTCGTCGTCGCCAGAAGGGATTGATCGGTATGTGGCTCAACCAATTCCTCTTCTTCGCCGGCATCTTGTTCTGCATCGGGGTCTACGGGGTGCTCACCCGTAGGAACGGCGTGCTCGTGTTGATGTCGATCGAACTCATCCTCAACGCGGTCAACATCAACCTGGTCGCCTTCGGTGCCTACAACCAGGACATCGCCGGTCAGGTCTTTGCTCTGTTCATCATCGCTGTAGCTGCCGCTGAGGTGGGCGTGGGTCTGGCCATTGTGCTGCTGATCTATCGCAACCGCCGAAGTATCGACGTGGCCGAAGCCGACCTTCTCAAGGGCTGATCGAGAGTCGTGATTACTCAACTCCTCGCAACTGAAGCGACGCACGCCGTGTCCACGCCGGCCATCTTCGATTGGGTCTGGCTCATTCCGGCCACGATGGCCGCCTCCTTCTTGTTCATCTTGTTGCTGGCCAAACGACTCAAGATCCAGGCCCACTGGTTCGGCATCGTTGCGGTTGGCGCGTGCTTCCTGTTCGCGCTGGTGACCGCCGCCAACTGGGTCGGGTATGTCAGCGACACCGCTCACGCCTCCGAGGTTGCCGCCGAGGACGGCGGTGAGCATGGGGCGACGGATTGTCTCGGCGACGATCACGGTGAGGCCGATCACGATGCCTCGGCGCCCACGGCACTGGCCTACACCGAGTCCGCGGCAGAGACCACGAGCGAGGGCGGCGAGTCAGAGGAACACCATCAGTCGCCGTGCGCAGTGGTCAATCAGGTGTCCTGGTTCGACAACGGTGGAGCCACCGTCACCGGCGGCGCCGACATCAACATCGGCACCCTGGTCGATGGCCAGTCGGTGATGTTGCTGGTGGTCGTCACCTTCATCTCCCTGTTGGTCCACGTCTACTCGACCGACTACGTGCACGGCGATCGTCGGTACACCCACTACTTCGCGTTCCTGTCGTTGTTCACCGCGTCGATGCTCTTCTATGTGTTGTCCAGCAGCACCCTGCAGATGATCGTCGGATGGGAGCTGGTCGGCGTCTGCTCGTTTGCCCTCATCGGGCATTGGTGGGAGGAGCAACCCAACTCCGATGCTGCGCTGAAGGCCTTCCTGACCAACCGTGTCGGCGACATCGGGCTGCTCGTCGGCATGATCATCCTGTACTTTGCCGCCGGCAAGACCTTCGACATCAGCGCCATCAACCAGGCTGCCGTGAGTGGTGCAATCAGCAAGGACACCTTGCTCGTTGCCGGCTTGTGCCTGATGGCCGCGGTGATGTCGAAGTCGGGCCAGTTCATCCTGCACACTTGGCTTCCCGACGCAATGGCCGGGCCGACGCCCGTCTCGGCGCTCATCCACGCGGCCACCATGGTGGTTGCCGGCGTCTACCTGATCGGGCGTCTCTACCCGGTGTTCTATGTCGGGTTCGGCATCAACGGCGGCGCCTTCAACGCCATGGCGTTCATCGGCGGGCTCACCTGCGTCGGCGGCGGCGCGCTGGCGTTCGTCCAGAGCGACCTCAAGAAGGTGCTGGCGTACTCAACGGTGTCCCAGCTGGGTTACATGGTGCTCGCCCTCGGTGTCGGGGCCTACACAGCGGGGATGTTCCACCTCTTCACCCACGCCATCTTCAAGGCCTGTCTGTTCCTGGGAGCGGGCTCGGTGAGCCATGCGTGTCACCACAGCTTCGACATGAAGGCTGACATGGGTGGCCTGCGAAAGTACATGCCCAAGACGTTCTGGACCTTCATCATCGCCACCGGCGCCTTGGCCGGTATTCCTCCGCTGGCCGGGTTCTGGTCGAAGGACGAGATCCTCGTCGGTGCCGGTGTCTGGCCGGGCACCGGCGGCAACGGCGACTTCTACGTGCCATTCATCTTCGGCATGATCACCGCGGCAATGACCGCGGCGTACATGACTCGGGCCATCTGGCTGACCTTCTTCGGCGACTACCGCGGTCATGCCCACCCGCACGAGTCGGGCAACCGACTCACGGTTCCGCTGATCTTGTTGGCGATCGGCTCGGTGTTCGCCGGCTTCTTGAACGTTCCCGAAACGCTGCCCGGTCTCGGGAGCCGTATCGGGTTGTGGTTCGAACACCAGGTCGAGCCGAGCGGCGTTGCGACCTTCCCCACCATCGAGCACGCGAAGCCGAGCTTGAGCCTGGCGATCGTCGCCACCTCGCTGGCGTTGTTCGCAGGTTTCATCGTCTGGAGCTACTACAAGCGTCTGTACCGCAAGGATCGTCTGGCGACGGAGTACACCGACGGCCTTGCTTCGAAGAGTTCGATGGCCCGCTTCGGGCACCGGGTACTGGTCAACAAGTACTATCTCGACCACCTCTACACCGGCATCATCGCCGGCAGCGTCAAGGGCTGGATGGCCCAAGCGGCCTACTGGTTCAACCAGCATGTGCTCGACGGCGTGGTCAACACCGCAGGGACGGGCACGGCCGCACTCGGTCGTTTCGTCTACAAGTACATCGATCAGGGCGCGATCGATGGTGCGGTCAACGCCTCGGGCGTCGGCGCGCTGGGCTCAGGTCAAATGCTTCGCAAGATTCAGTCCGGCAAGGTTCGTCAATACGCAGCTCTGATGTTCGGCGCAGCGGCCGTCTTGGCCGCAGTGTTCATCATCGCTGTTTGATCCACATCTGAGAGACAGGTAGAGGAACAGGTATGGAAAACGCATTTCTCCAAGACTGGGGCATCACCCTCATGGTCTTCCTTCCCCTTGTGGGAGCGCTGATCATGCTGCTCGTGCCCGGTGAGCAGGAGGAGAACCACAAGGCGATCGCGCTGGTGACGTCGCTTGTCACCGGGGCGCTCGGCCTTTGGCTGGCCATCGACTTCTATCGCCTCGGATCCGAGGAGTGGGG
>JAHECQ010000226.1 GCA_024641625.1 Acidimicrobiales bacterium
GCGGTTTCGGGGAACAGGGTCACCACCAGGATCAGCACCACCAGAGGTCCGATGAGCAGGAGTGCGATTCCCGGTCCGAGGCGGCCCCAGCGGTTCGAGAGTTCCCCGGCGAAAATGAGTCCGAGCGCGCTCCCGGTCACCATGATGCCGTCGAGCCATCCTCCGACCTTCGCGCGGGCGCGCGTGGGAAACAGCTCGGTCTGGTAGCCCCGCATCGCGGTGTAGGCCGCGGTGAGGAACCATCCTCCGATCATGGCGGTGATCCACAACCGGGCTCCGTCGGAGAAGTAGACGGCTGCGCTGGCGGTGGCACCGAACATCAAACCGATGGCGGCGACAGGTCGCCGTCCGAAGCGGTCTGCCAGATAGCCGGCTCCGAGGACGAAGATGGCGATGGGCGAGAACACCAGGAGTCGGAAGGCGGTGATGCGGGCGGCCGAGTAGTCCAGCTCGTTGCTGAGATACTCGTTCATGAACTGCGAGCTGGGGGCGAGGAACAGCGCCGAGGCGAATGACGCGACCGCCAACAACGTGAACCACTTCCGGTTGATGGTGGCCGGCGCCTGGTGCGCGGTTGCTGCACCGAAGCGTCGGGTCTCGGGCAGATTGCGCCCGGCCCACCACAGAACAGGCAGCGAGAGCAGCGGAACGAGGTAGATCAGGCGCCAACCGCGCAGCGACAGATCCGACACGGGCAGCACCCACACGACCATGCTTGCTCCCAGCCCGGTCGAGAGGGTGATCAGCCCGATGCTGCGAGAACGGATCGCCGCCGGTACTTCCTCGGTGGCCGCCAGGGTGATGAGGGTCAGCAGGCCGGTTGCCAGCCCCCGAGCGAGCGCCTGGGAGATCCCCAGGCTCAGCATGCCAGTCGAGAACGCCCCGAGCGCAGTGAGGAGCACCGACACCACGGTGAACCAGATCAGCAACGGCCGACGGCCGACACGGTCCGCCAGCCGGAGAAAGATCACGCTCAGCAGCACGCCGGTACGCACTCCGGCGAGGGTCCACCCCTGGTCGGCATCATCGGCGCCGAACTCGCGAGTGGCGAACGTGATGGTCTGCCCGATCACGACGCCCAAGTAGCCGACCACGACGCTGATGACGGCAATGACCGACAACAGCGTTGTCGTCTGAGCAGGGATCACCTCGAGCCCCCACCACCATCGCTTTCTCGGCGTGCGGTCGGTGTCGGCCAGGGCCCGCTTCATGAGCGAGACGAACAGTGGGCTCCAGACCGGAATGGCGAGGGTGAAGACCGTTTGTTCGCTGACCAGGACGCGTCCATCGAGGTCGGGATCGCTGTCGATCCGGAGGGTGCGTTCGTAGCGAGCGAACGGGCCTTCGTGCTGCACCCAGCGGTGCTCACCCGCCGCCTGCTCGATCAGCAGATCCCGCCGAGGTCGGCGGAGATCGCTGAGCTGGCCCGCGTCGACTCGATGTGCGCGACGAACAGTGGTCACGCGTCGTGGTGACCGATGCTGTCGGGGTTGGGGTTGTCCGGCGCAGCGGCGGGAGGACCTGCCGCTGCGGACTCCTCCTGTTCGACGGCCTCGTTCAGCTTGGCCGTCACCCGACGATTGGCGAACACCAGCAGGCCTGCGATGATGCCCAACGGCGCGGCGACCAGGAGCAATTCGTCCCATCCGCCTTGATGGGCCAGGAGCTCTGCGGGGTTCACGTTCTCAGGCTAGAGCGATACCGTGGAGAGACGGTTCCGATCGAAAGAGCCAGGACATGTCCTACAGTCATGAGCGCCCGCCAATGCGGGATGGGTCACCGGCATCACCCACGGTCAGCGGCGCGTCGACCTCCGGCCGAGCCAAGGTGTCGCCGGTCGGTGACGAGTCGTTCGTCGCCGAGACCTCTGGTGCGCCCGCAACGCAAGATCGGTCGTCGGCTGGTGGTCAGGAGTCCTTCGAGAACCGGGTGGCGAAGGTGATCGAGATCATTCGACCCGCCATCCAGGCTGATGATGGCGACATCTTCCTGCGCGGCGTCCGGGAGGACACCGGACTGGTCGAAGTCGAACTGGTTGGTGCGTGCGTGACGTGTCCCGCGTCGACTGCGACCCTCAAGGACGGTCTCGAGCGCATCCTGAAGCAACGAGTCGAGGGAGTCACGGGTGTGATCCATGTCGGCGAGGCGTTGGTCGGTGCCGACGGGGGCACGAGGGTATTTCTTTGAGTCGCAACGACGTGGCCCAAATGTACGCCGCTGCGAAGCAAGGGCATCGACCTTCACTGGCACGGTTGCTGTCTCTCGTCGAGCGCGGCGGTGCCCCAGCCCGAGCAGTCGGGGCGTTGGCCCATCGAGAAGCCGGGCGGGGCTATGTCATCGGACTCACCGGTGCCCCGGGAGCCGGCAAGTCGACGCTCACCTCGGCGCTGGTCAAGACCATGAAGGCCGACGGCCTGAACATCGGGGTGCTGGCCATCGATCCGTCGTCGCCGTTCACCGGTGGTGCCATTCTCGGCGACCGGGTTCGTATGCAGGAACACGCGCTCGATGACGGCATCTTCATTCGTTCGATGGCCACCCGGGGTCACCTCGGGGGTCTGGCCCTCGCCACCCCGGAGGCCGTTCGCCTGCTCGAGGCGACCGGGCGGGACTATGTCGTGGTCGAAACCGTGGGCGTGGGCCAAGTCGAGGTCGAGATCGCCGGTGCTGCAGATACCACCGTGGTCGTCGTGAACCCTGGTTGGGGTGATGCGGTGCAGGCCAACAAGGCCGGCCTGATGGAGATTGCTGACGTCTTCGTCATCAACAAGGCGGACCGGGCAGGTACCGATGACACCCGGCGTGACCTCGAGTACATGCTCGATCTCTCGGGTGGGTACCACCCATCCGATGACGGAACACCGGTCTGGCGCCCACCGGTGCTCACCTCGGTGGCGACCGATGGCCGAGGTCTCGACGAGCTCTGGGCCTCCATTCGTGATCATCGCGCCCATCTGGAGGCCACCGGCGAACTCGCCGAGCGGCGGCGTCGCCGGTCGGAGGACGAGCTCAGTCACATCGTCACCGAACAGCTCGAGCAGCGAGCCCGCGAGCTACGGACCACCGAAGGCTGGCGGGCTCTGGTCGCTCAGGTAGAGGATCGCGAGGTTGATCCCTGGGCTGCGGTTTCCAGGCTCCTGGCCGACTGAGATTCTGCCGACTGAGGGCCTGGTGACTGGAGGACCTCGCCTCCCATCAACTGCGTGCAGTGGACTGTGCTGGCGAGGCACGGGCTGCACGCAGTTGGCGGGGGATGTCAGCGCTTGAGTGAGTCGCGAATCTCGGTGAGGAGATCGATCTCGCTCGGACCGGCTTCCGCGACCTCCGGCTTGGTCGCCCGGTTGTATGCCTTGACCATCACGAAGATGACCAGCGCGATGAGGACGAACGACACCACGGTGTTGATCCAGGCGCCATAGCGGATGGCTGCCTGGGCACAGTTGAGCCCGTCCGCGTCGCAGACTTCGTCGCCACCGAGGGTGATCTGGAGAGAGGAAAAGTCGGGCTGGCCGAAGATGCGGCCGACGATCGGCATGATGATGTCGGCGACCAATGAGTCGACGACTGGCTTGAAGGCCAAGGCCATGATGAGGCCCACCGCGGCTTCGAACACCCCGCCCTTGTTGATGAAGTCCCTGAATTCCTTGAGCACTGCAGTCTCCCTTCGACGTGGGCGGTTGCCCGATTGACTGTTCCCCTGATACCAGTGTGTAGGAGCATCCCACACCGGTGAGCCCCAGCCGGTCAGAAACCTCTACCCGGGCCGAAATACGTCCCGCGTCGGGGTACCTTTGGCCTTCATGATCTCCGACGATGCGGTCTGCTATCGCCACCCGAATACGCCGGCTGCCGTCGGCTGCCAGCGCTGCGAACGTCCGATCTGCGCTCGTTGCATGACGACGGCTCCGGTCGGGTCCCATTGCCCGGAGTGCACCAAGTCGAGGGGTCAGAAGGTGTACCGAGCCAATGATCTCCAGAGCGACGCCAGGCTGGTCAAGGGCCTGATCGCGGTCTCGGTCATCGTGTTCGTGGCTCAGCTCGTCTCGGGGAGTGGACGAGCTACCCAGGGCGACGTGTTCTACCGGGGCGTCCTCTTCGGGCCCCTGGTGGCCGATGGCGAGGTTTGGCGTATCGTCACCTCGGGCTTCCTGCATCTCGACCCGATCCACATCGCCTTCAACATGTACGCCCTGTACATCTTCGGTCCTCCCGTCGAGAAGGCATTGGGTGCGGTGAACACGCTTCTCATCTACGTGGGTGGCCTGCTCGGGGGAGCGGCCGCAGTGCTGATGTTCAATTTCGGCACGCCCACCGCCGGTGCGTCGGGGGCGGTGCTCGGTCTCGCCGGATCGTTGGCCGTTCTGTTCAAGCTCAACGGTGTCTCGCTGCGGCAATCGCGGTTGGGTGGTCTGTTCCTGCTCAACCTGGCCCTCCCGCTGTTCACCAACATCTCCTTCTGGGGCCATGCGGGCGGTATCGCCGGGGGCGCGCTGCTGACGCTGATCATCGTGCGCCGTTCGGGCTCTCGCCAACTTGCGGCCACCAGGGAATCCCAACTGGTCGCGGGAGCGGCGCTGGTTGCACTCGTGGTTGTCTGCGTCGCCGTGAGCCGTAACGCCGGACTCGTCACTTTGCTCTGATCAGAGCTGTGTCGATCAGAGCTGTGTCGATCAGAGCTGTGTCGATCAGAGCTGTGTCGATCAGAGCTGCGACGTCTCGAGCCGCGTCTTCAACCGTTTCAGGTTGCCGCGCCAGATCGCAGCGAGCACGTACTTGCCGAACCACTCGCCGATCTTGCCGCCGAGCCAGAGGGGAAAGGTCAGATCCTCGGCCCAACGGAACCTGGTCCTCGTCTCGCTCAGGGCCTCAAGGGTGAACTCGCCCCAGCCGGTGACGATACCGGTGTGCCGCACGCCCATACGTCGCCCTGGTTCCCAGCTCGTGATCTCCATCACGTCGGTGAGCGAGATCGGCCCGACCTTGGTCAGACATTCGAAGGTGGTTCCGACGCCTTGGGTCTGCTCGGTGCGGAATGTGATGGACGCAGCATCGGCCATCCAAGAGGTGTGCGACTCGACGTCCTCGAGATCCTTCCAGACGTCGTCGATGGATCGTTCGATGATGGTGTCGACGTTGATACGGGCCATGATGCAGGTTACTGACCATCGATGGTCAGTAACCTCGGCGATAGACGGAGACATGTGTCTCGCTCGACGCATCGAAGGGTTCGTCTCGCCAGCCACCGAAACGCTCGGCCAACCGCAGCCCGGCCCGGCGTGCCAGCATGTCGAGCTGCTCGGGAGTGGTCCAGCGCAGCAGCCACGGTCTCAGCTTGATGCCCTGCTCGGAGATGTCGATGTGCTGGCCGCGGATCTGTTGGGCGTCGGCGTCCACCATGGTGGCACTGAGCACCACCCGGTCATTGGTCATCCGTGACACCCCGACCGACGAAGTCGCTCCATCCCCGAGCGAGCGGCCGCTGCTGGCCTCGATCACGATCGAGCCCCGAGGGTGGAGCACGGAGGCGAGTGCGTGCAGCAGGGCCTCCTGCTGGTCGGCGCTCGGGAGATTGAAGATGGTGTTGAACGCACACAGCGCGCCGCCGATGGTGCCCCCGATCGGGAGGTGCGCCAGGTCGGCACGCAGGACGGGGAGATCAGGGAGAGTGACGCGGCACCGCTCGAGCATCGATGGGGATGCGTCGAGCCCGATCATCGGTAGTCCTCGTTCGGTGAGCGGCTTCACCAGTCGTCCGCTGCCGACGCCGAGCTCGAGAACCGGTCCGGAGGCCACTCGGGCTGCAACGAAGGTGGCCGTCGCCTCGGCATCGGAAATCCCGCTGTACCAGTCGTCGTAGACGTCGGCGAAGCTCTCGCCGTAGGTGTGGGGACCGAACTCGTTCACCGGCCTGTGGTACCACAGCCGTCACCGGTCAGCCGCATCATCGTCATCGGGTCAGGGCGGCCTCGGCGGCCTTCCCACGTCGGGGTTCGTCGTCATCGGCGCGTGATCGACCCGGCCCATCATCCCGCCCCGGGAGGGGCTGCGCGAGAATGCCTCGATGCACGGTGGCGCCGCATCTCGTGATTCCGACGCCACCGATGCCGTCACACCGATCGCTCAGGGTCCCGTGCCGATCATCGACCTCCTCGACGGGGCGTTCGCTGCGATGCGCCACCGTCCACGAGTACTGTTGTCGGTTGCGGCGGTCGTGGTGCTTCCCTTCGCCCTGATCGAGGGTTACCTGTCGCGTGGCGTGCTCGGTGGTGCCGGACTCAACGATCTGCTCGACGACCCCACGTTGCTCGAGTCGGGTTCGGCTCAGGGCACCGAAGCACTCGTGATCTACGCGATCGACTGGGCGCAGGTCGCCCTGCTCGGTGTACCCGTCAGCCGGGTGATCGGTGGCTGGTTGCGCGGCGTCGACGTCGGTGCCCGAGCGGCGCTGTGGTTCATGGTGCGACGCTCGTGGGTGATCGCAGTGGCCTTCGTGCTCATCCATCTCGCGGA
>JAHECQ010000227.1 GCA_024641625.1 Acidimicrobiales bacterium
ATCTCGATTGCACCTTCCTGCACAATGGGCGCCCTCAGCGCCAGATGGTGGCCGAACAAGCTTCGGTTGGCACTCGCACGACAGCCAGGACGAACGAGCCCTTCGACGACAACGAGATGCTGCTCGCGCTGCTGGCTCACCCGTCGATTCGCTCGAATGAGTCGGTGATCCGGACCTACGATCACGAGGTCCTCGGTGGCACCTATGTCCGTCCCTACGGCGGTCCCGAGGGCGACGGGCCGGGAGACGGCACGGTGATGATTCCCCCGGGCACGAGCGGCACCCGTGGGATGGCGTTGGGCATCGGTGTGAACGCTGCGATGGGCCGCCTCGACCCTGGGGCCATGGCATGGAACGTCATCGACGAGGCCATCCGCAACGTCGTCGTCGCCGGCGCCGACCCGGACCAGCTGTCGCTGCTCGACAACTTCGCCTGGGGCAATCCGACCGACCCCGCCACGCTCGGTCAGCTCGTTGCCGCCTGCGAGGCCTGCCATGACGCATCGCTCCATCACGGGGCGCCGTTCGTGTCCGGCAAGGATTCGCTGTACAACGTCTTCGTGCCACCCGACGGCGAACCGGATCCGGTCACGCCGACGCTCGTCATCACGGCCGTCGGTCTGGTGAAGGATCTCGACGTCGTGCCGCTGACGGGCGTGGTCGAAGCGGAGAACGACGTCTGGCTGGTGGGACCCCAGTGGGGTGAGCTCGGAGGCTCGCACCTCGATCTGGTCCTCGGCGCCGATCACGGTGGGCTGGTTCCCGGCTCCGATGCCGAGGCGCGCACCCGCCATCGAGAGGTGGCCGCGGCCATTGCGGCCGGATTGGTGCGCAGCGCCCACGATCTGGCCGAGGGTGGGTTGGCGGTGGCCGCCGCCGAGTGGGCCCACGCGGGTCGGTTGGGTGTCGATCTCGATGTCGGCTACAGCCCCGAGGTCTTGTTCGGTGAGGGGCCCGGCCGCTATCTCCTGGAGACCGATCCGAATGACGCCGACCTCGTCGGTGCATTGGTTGCCTCAGGGGTGCGAATCGGCTCGGTCGCCGACACCGGCCGGGTGCGGATCGGTCCGATCGACCTCGACCTCTCCTCGATCGGTGAGGCCTACACCGGAGTGTTCCAGCCGTGACCAACCGACCCAACGTGCTCATCCCGGTGGCGCCGGGCACCAACCGGGACCATGATCTGGCGGCAGCGTTCGAGTTGGCGGGCGCCGACGCGCACATCGTTCCGCTGAGCGCGTTGCGTTCGGGCGAGGTGCGCATGTCGGACTTCCAGCTCCTCGGCGTGCCCGGCGGATTCTCCTATGGAGACGCGCTGGGCGCGGGCCGGCTGCTCGGATTGGATCTCGCCGGTTGGTTCGGCGATCAACTCCGCGCCGCAGTCGACCGACAGACACCCATCATCGGTGTGTGCAACGGGTTCCAGGCGCTCGTTCGCGCCGGGATTCTCCCGGGAGGCGAGCAATTGGCGGTGCTGGCGCACAACGCCTCCCGACAATTCGAGTGCCGATGGGTCACGCTCGACGTCACCGGATCGGCATCGGTGTGGACCGACGGGGTGAGGGGACCGCTCCGCTGCCCGATAGCGCACGGCGAAGGCCGGTTCGTCGCCGGCGATCTGGCTGCCCTCGAGGACTCGGGCCGAGTCGCCGTTCGCTACCTCCGACCCGATGGCTCCGGGGCCGAGGGTGACTACCCGTGGAACCCCAACGGATCGGCCGGTGACGTCGCCGGCATCTGCGACGAATCGGGCTATGTGCTCGGGTTGATGCCGCACCCCGAGGATCACGTCCTGGGTCGCCACGACCCGTTGCGCGGGCGATGGCCGGCCGGTGACGCCGAACCCGAGACCGGTACCTCCGAGACCGATTCGGGCTCGTGTCTCGGGCTCTTTCGTGCCGGTGTGGCCGCAGTCGTCTAGCGACCCGGCCTAGCCTCGACGTATGTCGCTCGACGCCCCTCTCGTCGCCATCATCATGGGCAGCCAGTCCGATTGGCCGACGATGCGCCACGCCGCCACGACCCTCGAGGCGCTCGAGGTGGGCTATCAGGCGCGGATCATCTCGGCTCACCGAACACCCGAGCGCATGGTGAGCTTCGCCAAGGGCGCCAAGGCCGAGGGATTCCGGATCGTCATCGCCGGCGCCGGGGGTGCGGCTCATCTTCCGGGGATGACCGCGGCGCTGACCCCGCTGCCCGTGCTCGGCGTCCCCATCCAGTCCAAGGCGTTGTCCGGTCAGGACAGCTTGCTGTCCATCGTCCAGATGCCGGCCGGTATCCCGGTGGGGACGCTCGCCATCGGCCGGTCGGGAGCGGTGAACGCCGCGCTGCTGGCGGCGGCCATGCTGGCGACGACCGATGAGGGGCTCGCCGATCGCCTCGACGCCTGGCGGGCCAACCAGACGTCGTCCGTGGCCGTCTTCCCCGTTGACCCGGCCCCGAACGAAACGGCATGAACCGAACATGATGCACCAGCCGTCGGCTTCGCAGAGTCAGGTGATCGGCATCCTCGGCGGTGGGCAATTGGCGCGGATGCTCTGCATGGCCGCTGCCCGACTCGGTCACGGGACGGTGGTGCTCGACCCCGACGCGCTCGCACCGGCTGCTCAGGTGGCGTCGGCGTTCCTGCACGCGCCCTACCACGACCCCGATGCGCTGGTGAAGTTGGTGTCGATGGCCGACGTCGTCACGTATGAGTTCGAGAACGTGCCGGTCGAGACGGCGTCGGCGCTTGCGGAGCGGGTGCCGGTGCTCCCTGGTCCACTCGCCCTGGCCAAGGCCCAGGATCGCCTGGTCGAGAAGCGCTTCCTCGGTTCACTGGGGATCCCGACGGCGTCACATGTCGCCGTCGACCACGTCGGTGAGCTCGACGACGCCGTGCAACGCCTGGGCGGGTCGGCCGTGATCAAGACGCGGCGGTTCGGTTATGACGGCAAGGGGCAGGCGAGGGTCACCGGGCCACTCGATCCCGGGGCGGCCGAAGCGGTCTTTCGCTCGTTGGGCGTCGATCCGGCGCTCACCGGTGCGGGTACTGCCGGCGCCTTGATCGTCGAGGCCATGGTGGCGTTCGAAGGCGAGATGTCGGTCATCGGGGCGCGCGATCTCCACGGTACGGTGCGCTGCTTCCCGCCCGCTCGCAATGTGCATCGTGACGGGATCCTTTCGACCTCGAGCGTTCCGAGCGGCTGGGGTTCTGTCGTCGAGGCGGCCGCAGTGGCCCACACGACCACGTTGTTGCACGCCCTGGAGTACGTCGGCGTGCTCGGGCTCGAGTTCTTCGTCCTTCCCGCCGGGTCGGGGACACCCGAGGTCGAGGGTCCATCGGACCGACTGGTGGCCAACGAATTCGCCCCGAGGGTGCACAATTCGGGCCATTGGAGTGAGGTCGCGTGCGTCGTCTCCCAGTTCGAACAGCACGTCCGGGCGGTGACCGGGGCCCCGATCGTCGATCCCGGGTTCCATTCACCGTGCGAGATGTTCAATCTGATCGGTGAGGAAGTGGGGCTCGTACCGGACCTGCTGAGCCAGGAGCGCACCTCGGTCCATCTCTACGGCAAAGCCGAAGTTCGCCCTGGGCGCAAGATGGGTCACGCCACGCGGTTGTCCTGAGGGTCCCGGTCGAACTTCTCGTCGATGTGACCCAAGCAATCGCGCGGAGTCCGTGGGGTTCGTCCCGTGGACTGACACAATGATCGAGTGGGAGCAGCGGGCGCAGCGGCGTCGCTATCGGATTTCGTCCTCGACCTGCCCGGGCACGTGTCGGGCAAGGTGCGCGAAGCATGGGAGCTCCCCGATGGCCGGAGATTGCTCGTCACCTCTGACCGGTTGAGCGCCTTCGACCGGGTGATCGGCCTCGTCCCGCACAAGGGCCAGGTGTTGAACCAATTGGCGGGCTGGTGGTTCGCACGGACTGCGGACATCGTGCCCAACCACCTGCTTGCCATTCCCGATCCCAATGCCTCGCTGGTCATCGATGCATCGCCGTTGCCCGTCGAGGTGGTGGTTCGGGGTCGCCTCACCGGCAGCACCTCGACCTCGATCCTGCCCCGCTATCTCGCAGGTGACCGGGTGCTCTACGGGCACCGGCTCCCCGATGGGCTCCGACCTCATGGCCCGCTGCCGCAACCGCTCATCACCCCGACCACCAAGGCCCAAGACGGCGGCCACGACCAGCCGATCACCGTCGAAGGGGTCGAGACCGATGGTCTGGTGGAACGCCGGTTGTGGCGACGGATCCAGGACGTCGCCCTGGCCCTGTTCGAGCGAGGGTCACAGATCGCCGAGGACGCCGGGTTCGTCCTCGCCGACACCAAGTACGAGTTCGGCCTCGACAGCGACGGCAACCTCCTGCTCATCGACGAGGTCCATACCCCGGACTCGTCCCGCTACTGGGATGCAGCCAACCTCGACGCCCGGCTCGAGGCCGGGCAGGCCCCGGAGGGCTTCGACAAGGAAGCTGTTCGTCTGGCCCTGCGAGCGGCCGGCTACCGGGGTGACGGAACTCCTCCGGATCTCGCGCCGAGCGTGTGGACCGAGACCTCGACCCGTTACATCGCACTCTACGAGCGGCTCACCGGCCTCCCGTTCGTGCCCGGTGAGCAGCCGATCGAAGATCGACTGCGCCGCAACCTCGCAGGATTGCTCGGCTGAGGACCCCTGATGAACCGCCTCTCTGAAGCGTCAGCGTCGCCCCGCCAGTGCCCACGTCATCTCCGACAGGACCGACTTCATGAGTGAAACCGACCTCGACCGACCATCCGAGGAATGTGGCGTGATCGGAATCTCCACCCGGAGCGACGATGCGGCGCGTCTTGGCTTCTTCGGTCTCTATGCGCTGCAGCACCGAGGTCAGGAGGCTGCGGGCATCGCCGTCTCCGACGGTCGGGCGGTCCGGGTCCACAAGGACCTCGGGCTGGTCAGCCAGGTGTTCGATCCCCAAGCACTGGCCCCGCTGGTCGGAGGGCTGGCCATCGGCCACACGCGGTACTCCACGACGGGATCCAACTCCGAGCGCAACGTCCAGCCCTACGTGGTCGAGACCTTGCACGGACCCCTGGGGGTCGCTCACAACGGCAATCTGGTCAACGCCGATCACCTGCGCACCAAGCTGTTGGCGCGAGGCGCGGGATTGCAGTCGTCCTCGGATTCCGAAGTGTTGGCCCTCATGCTGGCGGCGGCCGAAGGAGACAGCTGGGAGGAGCGACTGGCCACGGTGATGCCCGAGTGGGAAGGCGCCTTCTCCCTTGTCATCATCTCGAGTTCCAAGGTCATCGCGACCCGCGACCCATGGGGCTTCCGCCCGCTCTCGTTGGGGCGTCTGCCGGTCGGTGGCCACGCGATCGCATCGGAGACCGGAGCCCTCAGAACGCTCGGTTGCGACGCCATTCGGGAAATCGAACCCGGTCAGATCGTGGTCCTGCAAGGCGATGTCGTACGCACGATTCAAGCGATGTCGCCCAAGCCTCGTCAGGCACGCTGCACCTTCGAGCACATCTACTTCTCCCGTCCGGATGCCGTGTGGGACGGTCTTTCGATCCATCAGGTCCGCCAACACCTCGGAGAGGAACTGGCTCGCCAGCATCCCGTCGAGGCCGACGTCGTCGTGCCCGTACCGGACTCGTCGATGCCCGCAGCCATCGGCTACGCCGCCGTGTCGGGCATCGTCTACAACGAGGCATTCGTCAAGAACCGGTACATCGGTCGCACGTTCATCGAGCCAACCGACGAGCTCCGCCGAAACGGGGTTGCCCTCAAGTTCAACACCCTGGAGGACAACATCAGGGGCAAGCGGCTGGTGGTCATCGACGATTCGATCGTCCGCGGCACCACGTCGGGCCCACTCATTCGCATGTTGCGTGATGCCGGGGCACTCGAAGTGCACGTGCGGATCACCTGCCCGCCGATCGCGCACCCCTGTTTCTTCGGCGTGGACATGGGTACCTACGATGAACTCATTGCCCATCAACTCTCGGTCGAGGAGATCAACGCCCACATCGGATCCGACAGCCTCGGATTCCTTTCGCTCGATCGGATGATGAAGGCGCTCGGGCGCGACGACGGCTACTGCAACGCCTGTTTCACCGGTGACTATCCGGTGCCGGTCCAGCTCCAGCTGGCCTCGAGCAAGCAACGATTCGATGGAGTACTCGGGTGAACATTCTGTTGTTGGGATCAGGTGGACGGGAGCACGCAATCGCCTTGTCGCTCTTGCGTGAGCCCGACCGCCGGTTGTTCGTGGCTCCGGGCAACGCCGGGACCGCCGAGTTCAACGTCGACCTCGACCTCGATGATCATCAGGACATCCTCGGCTTCTGTGAGGCCGAACGGATCGATCTGGTCATTGTCGGACCCGAGGCCCCCTTGGTGGCCGGCTTGTGTGACGACCTCCAGGCGTCGGGAGTCGCCTGCTTCGGCCCCAGCGCTGCGGCCGCCCGGCTCGAGG
>JAHECQ010000228.1 GCA_024641625.1 Acidimicrobiales bacterium
CACGATGATGACCCGTACGGTGCTGTCTCCGTCGAGCACCAGACACGCGCTCAGCAGGTCGGCGACGAGTTGGGCGTTGACGGCGTTGTGCACCTCGGGACGGTTGAGTACCAGGTGACGGACGGGCCCTTCGCCGTCGATACGGACAGTTTCGAAATCCATCTCGCCATTGTTCCACCGACCGTCGCCGATCGACAGATCAGGCCAACCGGATCGCGTCGGCTACAGCTCGAGCCGCAGCCCTCGTCCCACCGATCGGACGACCGGAGGCATCGAGGACCACGATGGCGCGATCCAGGACCCGGTCGACGGCCCGGCGTATCGAATCCGCCGCCGAAGTCTCACCCAGATGGTCGAGCATCAGCGCCGCGGTCAGGATCTGGCTGATGGGATTGGCTTGGTCGAGGCCGGCGAGGCCGGGAGCCGATCCGTGGATCGGCTCGAAGTAGGCGTGGTCGTCGCCCACGTTGGCCGAACAGCACAAGCCGATGCCGCCGACCGTGGCCCCGCCCAGGTCCGACAGGATGTCGCCCAGGAGATTCTCCATCACGAGGACGTCGTAGTGCCCCGGGCGCTGCACCAGCTCCTGTGCCGCGGCGTCGGCATAGAGGTGCTCCTGCTCGATGTCGGGGTAGTCGACCCCGACCTCGTCGAAGATCTGACGGAAGAACGCAAGACTCGACAGGACGTTTGCCTTGTCCACACAGGTGACCCGCCGCCTTCCGTCGGATGGAGCGCCGTTGCGGGATCTGGCCAGCTCGAAGGCGAAGCGCGCGATCCGCTGCGTGCCCTTGCGGCTGATGAGCATGGTGTCGGTCATCACCTCGGTGGTGCCGACACCCTTGCCTCGGGACAGGTAGAGGCCCTCGGTGTTCTCGCGCACGATGACGTAGTCGATCGAGCCGGGTGCTGCCTTGATGGGGGCGTCGACGCCGGGCATCAGACGCACCGGGCGGACGTTGGCGTAGGTGTCCAGGCCCACACGCAAACCGCCGAGCAGACCGGCCTCGGTGCCATCGGCGTGTCGGACCTCGGGCAAGCCAACCGGGGCCTTGAACAAGGCGTCCGCTTCCTTGATGGCCTCCATGGTCTCGGGTCGCAGACTGACCCCCGTGGTACGAAACAGTGCGGCCCCGGCCTCGTGCTCGACATAGTCGAGGACGAAGTCGTCGTGCTGCTCGCCGACCGCCTCGAGCACGAGCAGCGCAGCATCCATGAGCTCCGGACCGATGCCGTCGCCCCGGATCACGATCACTCGGTGCGAGCGAACAGCATCGGTCGGTGGGTTGCGCTGGTCGGCCATGTTCGACATCTTCGCGTAGTCGATCGGTTGACGCCCGACCCGTTGGGCATACCTGGGCCACAATCGGGGAATGCACATCGATGGGTTGCGACAAGAGGTGACCGACGGCTCGATCGACACCGTCATCATGGCGTTCACCGATCACTACGGTCGGATGATGGGCAAGAGCCTCGACGCGTCGTTCTTCCTCGACAGCATCGACGAAGGCACTCATGCGTGCGACTACCTCCTGACCGTCGACATGGAGATGAACCCGGTGGTCGGCTATGCATCGGCCGATTGGGAGCAGGGGTATGGCGACGTGCATCTCGTGCCCGACGTTGCGACCCTGCGGCCTGCGGGCTGGACGACGGGTACGGTCATCGTGCTCTGCGACGTCGTCGATCAACGAGTTCACGCTCCCGTGGCCGTCGCTCCCAGAACGATCCTGCGTCGCGCCGTCGATGCCCTCGCGGCGACGGGCTTCACGACTGCGGGCGCATCGGAGCTCGAGTTCTTCCTCTTCCGCAGCACCTATCGTGAGGCGGCGATCGGCGGCTATCGAGACCTTGTTCCGGCTGGTTGGTACGTCGAGGACTACCACCTGTTGCAGGCATCCCGAGTGGAGGACTTTCTCGGCCCGGCTCGTCGGGCCATGACCGTTTCGGGGATTCCGGTCGAGAGCACCAAGGGCGAGGCCGCCATCGGCCAGCACGAGCTCAACGTTCGCCACGCCGAAGTCCTCACCATGGCTGACCATCATGCGGTGATGAAACACGGTCTCAAGGCGCTCGCCGACTCCATGGGAGTGAGTGTGTCGTTCATGGCCAAGCCCTACGCCGGCCAGCCGGGCAGCAGCTGCCATCTGCACCTCAGCCTGTGGCGCGATGGCACCAACGCCTTCGCCGACGACTCGGCCGCTGACGGGCGAAGCGACGTGTTCCGTTGGTTCCTCGGCGGCTGGATGAAGCACACCCCGGATCTGATGGTGTGTTACGCGCCGACGGTCAACTCCTACAAGCGATTCCAGGATGCGTCGTGGGCCCCCACCCGCGTTGCCTGGTCGACCGACAACCGAACGGTGGGGTTCCGGATCGTCGGGTCAGGCCGATCGCTTCGCATCGAGTGCCGCATTCCCGGAGCCGATGTCAATCCGTACCTCGCCTTCGCCGCGGCGGTGGTGAGTGGCCTCGACGGCATCAACCAGCGGATCGAGCCACCCGCTGAGTACGTCGGCGATGGGTACCGCGCCGAAGATCCGGCTCGGCTCCCCGGGAGCCTCCGCCAGGCCGCAACCACCTTCGGTGCCAGCCTGGATGCCCGGCGTTTGCTGGGCGATGACGTGGTCGATCACTACCACCACTTCGCACTCAGCGAAGCCGACGCCTTCGATCGAGCGGTCACCGACTGGGAGATGCAGCGCTACTTCGAGCGGATCTGACCGAGCGCGAGAACCGGTCAGACCGAGGTACTGAGTTGGCGCATCACCCGCCGCTGGGTCGGCGACCAGCTGTCCCGTCGGTGCAATCCCGCCAGGGCGTCGAAGACGACCAGATCGCCGACCTCCCAGTGGTGGGCGTACACGTTTTCGGGCCTCGTCGCGTGCAGGTGCAGCTGTTTGAGCAACGCGCTGCTCTCGTCGCGCGGTAGGTCGATGATGTGTCGGGTCAGCCCCTTGCTGACATAGAGCGTCTCACGACCGGACTCGGGATGGGTGAGGACCACCGGATGATCGGCTTCGGGAATCGGAGGTCGGACGACCCCTTGTTCGGCATCCCGACGTCGCTTCTCGTCGAAACCGAGGTTCAGCTCGTGTTCCTCGGGGGCTTGACCATCCTCGACGTACTGTCGCACATCGTGATGAGCGCGAAGCGTTCGAAGGCGGGCGACGAACTCTGGAGGCAGCGTCTCGAGCGCGTGATAGAGGTTGGCGAACCAGGTTCGGGGCTGGTCGGTCGGGAGCTCGACGGCGTTCAGGAAACTCTCCTTGGCCGGCCGCGGCGAATAGGAGTAGTCGGCGTGCCATTCCAGTTGGCCTGCGCCACCGGTTCCCAGCGGGACACCGGTTTCGTCGACCTTGTTGGTGACCGGAAGGATCTCGGCGTGATCGCCGCTGTCCCGCAGCCACTCCGAGCCGAGAATCAACTCACCGAAGGATTCGGCGAATGCGATCAGCTCCTGGTCGGTGGGTTGCCGGTGACCACGGAACACCAGAACCAAGTGATCGCGCAATCCGGCAGCGATCTGCTCCCTGAGAATGGGCGTCAGTGGGATCGAGGGGTGCCAACCCGTCACCACCGCGCCGAAGGGCTGGCCGGCGAGCGGGGTGATCTCGAGCGACTGGTCTTCTTGGACGGTGCCCGCCCGGACAACACTTGACTGGGCACTGGTGTCGATGGTCATCGTTGGCCTCCTCGTTCGGACCCTAGCGCGGCACCCAACGCCGGGCCGCCTCGGTGACGAGGGCCGCCTTGTCGATCTTGGCGGTGCCGGCCAAGGGAAGCTCGTCGAGGAACCAGACTGCTCGGGGGTGCTGATAGGCCGGGCCGTTGGCCAATGCCCATGCCCTGATCTTCTGCTCGAGGTCGCCCGTCTCCGACGTTGCTTCGTCCGTGGTCGAGGCCACCACGAACGCCACCGGCAAGGAGCCCTTGAGCTCGTCGGACACGGGCACGACCGCGGCCTGATGCACCAAGGGGCAACGCTCGAGCATCTGTTCGACATCGCCGGGATAGACGTTCTCGCCGGCACAGGAGAACATGTCGTCCACCCGGCCCACGAAGTAGTGCCAGCCGAGTTCGTCGGCTTCCATCACGTCACCGGTGTGATACCAGCCATCGGTCAGGCGCACGGCGGTGACATCGTGGAGATTGTGGTAGCCCATCATCATGCCAGGGCTTCGCACCCACAGCTCACCCTGCAATCGGCCGGTTTCGGGGTTGTGTCGGGCGTCTCGTCCGGTGGCAGGATCGACGAGTTTCGTCTCGACGGCCTCCAGTGGATGACCGACGGCGATGTCGGGTCGAGGCGCGCCATCGGGGTGTCCGCCGAACACGGCCACCACCTCGGTGGTGCCGTAGCCGTTGGTGATGACTGCATGCGGAAACAGTGCGCGGGCCTGGTCGAACAAGGCCTGGGTCATCGGCGCCGAGCCGATGGACAGGCGACGAACCGATGATCGATCGAGCCCATCGAGGAGATCCTTGCGGGCGAACATGAGGGCGAACATGGTGGGGACACCGGTCATCGCCGTCACTCGATGCCGATCGATGGCTCGCAGGTACTCCTCGGCATCGAAGCGACGCAACAAGACCACGCTGCCACCCAGGCAGAGCGCCATCTTCAGCTGCATCTGGGCGTTCTTGTGGTACAGGGGCGCCGAGATGAGGAGTCGTTCATCGGGGTCCATCGGCATGACCCCACCGAGGTATTGATCGATGCTGAAGAGCTGCCCGCCGTGGGACAGCAGAACGCCCTTGGGTCGCCCGGTCGAGCCCGAGGTGTACATCTGCACTGCGATGGCCGACGGATCGACGGCGGCGACATCGACGAGTGCATCGCCCGAGCCCAGGAACTCGGACCAGGCTGTCGAGCCGAATTCGATGGCGGGAACCCCCAGGGGCAACCGGTGCGCATTGTGGGCGTCGTGGAGGACCAGCGCCATGGAGGCATCGTCGGCCACGAACGACAGGTTGTCGCTGGGCTGGCGAGTGTTCAGGGGAACCGAGACCATGCCGGCGCGAGGGATGGCGAAATAGGCGGCGGCGTAGTCGACGGAGTTGTCGGCGAGGATCCCGATGCGGTCTCCGGTCGTGTAACCGGCCGCGAGCAGCCCGGCTGCGATGGCACCGGATCGTTGTTCGAACTCGGCGAAGGTGATCGGCACGGGCGAGTCGATGTCGCCGTGGGTGACATCGAGGAAGGCGATGCGCTGCGTCCCGGCCCACGGACGGTGGATGGCCCCGAGATTGCCAGACCCGGCGCCGGCCGGGGGAACCGGTTTGTCGTACTCGTCCTCCGTCGGTCCGCCGGTGTCGGTCGCCGGACTCATGGTGCCAACACGATCTTCCCGAAGAACTGACGATCCTCCAGCAATCGCATGGCCTCGATGCCGTCGTCGAGTGGCAGGACCTTGTCGACCACGGGCGTCAAACGGCCGTCGGCGACCATGGCCAGGAGCGCTTCGAGGTCGTCGCGCTTCCAACCGTTCGACCCGCGAATGTCCATCTCCGCGGTCCAGATGAATCGGAGGTCGGTGGCGGGGTCGAATCCGGCCGTTGCCCCGCAGGTGAGCAAGCGTCCGCCCGCCTTGACCATGCGCAGGGTCGGTACCCAGGTGTCCCCCCCGGTGAAGTTCACCACGACGTCCCATCCCCCACCCGAGAAGAGCGAGCCGGTCTTCTGGCGGGTGTAGGCCGCAATGTCGGTGGTGGAGTAGTCGACCGTCTCGTCGGCACCGAGTCGCTCGAGGGCGGCACACTTCTCGGCTGACCCGGCGGCGGCGATGACGTACGCACCCGCCTGCTTGGCCAGCAGGACACAGCACGTTCCCACGCCGCCCGAAGCGCCGAGCACGAACACCGACTCGCCGGCCGTCACTCCCCCTCGGGTGAACATCATGCGATGTGCGGTGCCGTAGGCCACGGGAAGGCAGGATGCATCGATGGCCGAGACGTTCGCCGGAAGGCGGATGAGCTGTCGGGCGTCGACGAGCACGTACTCGGCATAGGCACCCCAACGAGTGTCGCCGATCATCTGGATACGGCCGTCGTCGCTCCACTGAACCGGGTCGACCAGTACCCGGTCGCCGGGTTGCCACCCGCTGACGCCTTCACCCAGGGCATCGACGGTACCGGCAGCGTCACACCCGGGGATCATGGGAAGCGGCGTCTTGATTCCCGGCATGCCTCGACGGGTGAACACGTCGTGATAGTTCAGGGAACAGGCCTCGACGGCTACTCGGACCTCACCGGCGGCGGGAGCCGGCGTGGCCACCTCGCTGACCCGGAGAACCTCCGTGCCGCCATGTTCATCGAAGATGACTGCTTTCATGGCCGCAGACCATAGTGCCGGCAGGCACGGTGCATCGACGTTGGTGCCGGTAGGCACGGTGCATCGACGTTGG
>JAHECQ010000229.1 GCA_024641625.1 Acidimicrobiales bacterium
GGCGATGGCCAGCGAGCCCTGCGGCACCCGAGTGCGAGGAGACGAACGACGCGGCAGCTGGAGCAATGGATCGAGTCCGCAGAGGTAGGCGAACCCAGGGCTGAAACCGCAGAACTGCACCCGGTAGTCGACACCGCTGTGCGCTTCGATGACCTCGGTCACCGACAGACCCGACTCGCCCGCCACCCAGTCGAGGTCCTCACCGTCGTAGCGCACGTCGAGGACCACGGTGCCACCCACATAGTCGCCACGTTCCAGCGGCTCCAGCGTCTCCAGACGAAAGGCCAGCCCCCCGATGGCCGAGCTGTGGCGGGCCTCGACCAGCACGGTCTCCGCAGCCGGGACGATGCCCACGATGTCATGGTCAGCCATGTACTCGATGGCCGCCGCATAGTCGCTGACCCGCGCGCTCCCCACCTCTACCAGCAACGCTCGTTCGCCGTAACGGTGGATCTTCACCCACGTATGGTAACCCACGGCCCCGGCTCGCCAGAACCCTGATCGCCGGTGACGGGTGACGTTCGGCTGACTAGGGTGAGCGGCCGTGGCAGGTGTACACCCGATCCGAGAAGCTCACGATGCGGCCCGCCATCGATTGGCCGACGCGACGCAACGCTACACCCGCGGCCGACAGGCCGTCGTCGAGTTGCTCGCCACCGCTGATGCCCCTGCCACCATCAACGAGCTGCTCGAACGGGATGGAACCCTGTCGCAATCGTCGGTCTACCGGAATCTCGCGCTGCTCGAGTCGGTGGGTGTGGTGCATCGGATCGTCACCACCGACGAACACGCTCGCTTCGAGTTGGCCGAGGATGTCACCGGACAGCACCACCACCATCTCGTGTGCACGTCATGCGGCATCGTGCTCGACGTGCTGCTGCCTGTGGCCCTCGAGGAACAACTGCACCGGGCGTTGGCCGACGCTGCCCGAGCCCACCGGTTTCGGGGCGACCACCACCGGGTGGATCTCAGCGGACGGTGCGTCGGCTGTTCGTAGCCATCGCCCAATGGCCTCTACGCTGGCCGAATGAGCGAACATCCCATCTCCCGGTTTCCCGTCCCCGAGCTTTCGGAGCTTCCTGACGACATCCGCGAACTCATCGTGGCCGTCCAGGAGAAATCGGGCTTCATCCCCAACGTCTTCCTCGGCCTGGCCCACCGTCCGGCCGAACTTCGCGCCTTCTTCGCCATGCACGACGCCCTGATGGACAAGACCGAGGGTCTGTCCAAGGCCGAGCGGGAGATGATCGTCGTCGCCACCAGCGCCGTCAACAATTGCCTCTACTGCGTCATTGCCCACGGCGCGATCCTCCGGATTCGGGCCAAGAACCCGCTGATCGCCGACCAGTTGGCCATCAACCCGTTCAAGGCCGATCTCAGCGAACGCGAACGCGCCATGATCGACTTCGCGTTGACGATGGTGAACGACTCCGACTCGGTCACCAGCGAGGACCTCGAGGACATGCGGAGCAGGGGTTTCACCGACGACGAGATCTGGGACATCGGCGCCATCACTGCCTTCTTCGCCATGTCGAATCGATTGGCGAACCTGAGCTCGATGCGACCCAACGACGAGTTCTTCTCGATGGCCCGAGGCTGACGCCACCGGGGCCGCGAAAGCGGCCCTACGTCACCGACACCAAATCGGGGCGCAGTTCTTCGAACCGGTCGATGTCGCGAAGGGCGGGAAAGAACTTCCACCACAGCCCGACGATCGCCAACGTTCCCAGCCCACCGGTGACCACCGCTCCGACGAGTCCCAGGAACTGGCCGGCCACACCGGATTCGAACGCTCCGAGTTCATTCGACGCGCCGATGAAGACGTTCTCGGTGGCCAGCACCCGACCGCGCATGTTCTCCGGCGTCGCCAGCGGGACGATCGTGCTGCGAATGAAGACGCTGACCGAATCCGCCGCGCTGAGGACGACGATGGCGACGAAGGCCACGACGAACGACCGGGTGATGCCGAGCACGATGGTGGCCAGGCCGAACAAACCGACCACCACGAGCAACACGCGACCGACATGGCGCGTGACGGGTCGGACCGAGAGCCAGATCGACATGCCCGCCGCGCCGGCACCGGCCGAACCCCGCAACACGCCGTAGCCGATGTCGCCCACACCCAGGCGTTTCTCGGCGATGGCGGGCAGCAACGCAACCGCACCGCCGAACAACACGGCGAACAGATCGAGCGAGATCGCTCCCATGAGCACCGGCGTGCGGCGAATGAAGCTGAGACCTTCCACGGCGTCCACCAAGACCGTCTTGATGCCGACCCGACGCAGCCGCTCGACCTGGGTAGCAGGGACGAACAGCACGGCCAGTGCACTGAGACCGAACAAGCAGGCGGCGAACACGAAGGGATACGCAGCATCGACGCTGTAGAGGACACCACCGATGATCGGTCCGACGATCGCTCCGATCTGCCAGGTGGCGGCATTGAGCGCCAGTACCCGCTCGACGACGCCTCGGGGCGCCAGGTCCATCGGCAGCGCTCGGCTCGGGGGTGAGGCGATCGCCCGAGCCACACCGAAGAGGATGACGAGCACGTAGATGAGCCCCAGGCTCGTTGGACCCGAACGGACGTGCATCCACAGCGCTGCGCCCACCATCGCCTCGGCGGCGAGTCCCGCCTGGAGGACGCGTCGCCGATCGAATCGATCGGCGATCGATCCGGTGAACGGCGAGAGGAAGGCGGTTGGCAGGAACTCGGCCAATCCGAGCAGCCCGAGGTCGAGCTCCCGGCCGGTGATGTCGAACACCAGCTTGCCCAGCATGGCGACCTGACACACCACGCCGACCGTGGCGAGCAAGCGGGAGAAGAGCAGTACCCAGACGCCGATCGGAATGGCAGGGCGGTTCTTGAAGTCGACCGGAGCGTCAGTCACCGGCGCAGTCTGCCCCTACCGTGATCCAGATGCGATTCGCAATCGTCCTGGGCGCCGGTGGACCAAAGGCATGGCCCTTCCACGCCGGTGTGCTGCGCCAACTCGCCGAGTCGGACCTGGCACCGGCGGGGGCCGAGTTGATCATCGGCACCTCGGCCGGTTCAGCGGTGGGTACCGCCACCCGGTACGGCGCCACCCCCGACGAGATCATCAGGTTCATCACCACGCCCCCATCGGGTCCTGAGCTGGCGGCCTACGGCCGGTCCTTTCCCCAGGGCCACCGAGCTCGCCTGCGCGCCTCGCTACCGCGGGCGCCCCGCCTCCTGCTCGATGCGCTGCCAGGGGGGCGCGGCGTCGGTCTTGCCGCCGCCGGCGTGTTGCCCGCCGGGATCATGCCCACCGATCTCCTCGCCCGATTGCCACGGGTGAGTGCCGATGCGCCCATGCCCGATGGGCTCTGGGTCCCCGCCATCCGCCTCCCCGACGGCGAGCGCGTCGTGTTCGGACGCGACGTGACCGTGGCCGACACCCGAGCCGTCGAGGCCGTCCAGGCATCGTCGGCGGTGCCATGGCTCTTCCAGGCGAAGAGGGTAGATGATGCCAGCTTCGTGGATGGGGCCATCGACTCGCCCACCCACGCCGACCTCGCGCTCGACATCGAACCGGATCTGGTCATCGTCTCCAGCGTCATGACCAGGCCCGGCAACCGGCCTGCTCAGCTGTTGGCCCGTCGAGCGCTGCAAGAGGAAGTCGACCGTCTTCGACAGGCCGGCGTTCGCACCGTCGTCGTGGGCGTCGACCTCGAGATCGCGTCGTTGCTCGAGGGATTTCCTCGCCGAAATCCGGATTGCGGCCCCGCAATTGCGGACCTCGCTGCCCGGCTGACGGAACGAGCGCTGCTGGCCTAGCGTGCGCTCCATGGGAAGACTTGACGACAAAGTTGCACTGATCACCGGGGGCGCTCGAGGCCAGGGCGCGGCCGAGGCGGCGCGCTTCGTCCAGGAGGGAGCGACCGTCTACCTCACCGACGTCCTCGATGACGTCGGGAACCAGACGGCCGCTCAGCTCGGGAGCGCAGCCACCTATCTGCATCACGATGTCACCAGCGAAGACGAGTGGGAGGGTGTCGTGGCCGGGATCGTCGAGGAACACGGTCACATCGACGTGCTGGTCAACAACGCCGGCATCTTCCAGATCGCCAGCCTGTTCGACACCTCCCTGGCCGACTGGCACCGCATGCTCGAGATCAACCAGACCGGCGTGTTCCTGGGCATGCGCACGGTGGGCAAGGTCATGCGTGACCATGGCCGTGGCAGCATCATCAACATCTCGTCGATTGCCGGACTGTCGGGAGCCGAGGTGGCACTGGCGTACGCCGCCACCAAGTGGGCGGTGCGCGGCATGACCAAGTCGGCTGCCCGGGAACTCGCCCGCGACAACGTGCGGGTCAACTCTGTTCACCCCGGCATCATCGAGACCCAGATGCTCGAGGAGTTCGGCGAGATGTTACCCATCGTCAAGGAGCGCATCCCGATGGGGCGCATGGCGACGGCCGACGAGGTGGCCAACCTCGTGTTGTTCCTGGCGTCGGACGAATCGGCCTACTGCTCCGGACACGAGTTCGTGATCGACGGCGCCATGCGCGCCTGACGCCACCGAGGCCGGCCGAGGGCTCAACCGATGTTGGGCACGACCTCGGTCATGAACCGCTGCAACGCTTCGAGACGTCCTGAAGGGCCGCCCGGCGCTGTGATGTCGACCAGCACATGGTCGACGCCGATGCCCTGCCATTTCGACAACGTCTCGATCATCTGTTCCGGTGACCCGGCCACCGACATCTTCGGTTTCATGGCCGCTGTCGGGTCGAGGTACAGGCGAATCGACAAGGTGACCTCCGACGCTGCGCGGCCGGCCTCGACCACCAGTTCCTGCACCCGAACCCATTCGGCCTCGACCGTCTCGATCGGTTCGAAGGCGGCATGGAAGCAGTCACCGTACTTCGCCGTCCGCCGAAAGGCCGCCTCGGATGCTCCTCCCACCCACACGGGAATGCGCCCCTGCGGGGGCTTGGGTTCGAAACGGATCTCCGGGAACTGGTAATAGGTCCCGTCGTAGGAGGGCGTCTCCTCGGTGAACAACTTGGTGAAGATCTCGAGTTGCTCGTCCGCTCGTGCACCGCGGTGGTCATAGGGCATGCCCAGAACCTCGAACTCCTCCTTCATCCACCCCACACCGGCGCCCAGAATGGCTCGGCCCTCGGAGAGCACATCGAGGGTGGCCATGAGCTTGGCGGTCTGCACCGGAGGCCGATACCCCATGATCAGCACCGTCTGGCCGAGCTTCATCCGCTCGGTCACCG
Organism: Acidimicrobiales bacterium; assembly: GCA_024641625.1. Lineage (GTDB taxonomy): Bacteria > Actinomycetota > Acidimicrobiia > Acidimicrobiales > SZUA-35 > JAHECQ01. Next base: position 5,248 of record JAHECQ010000229.1, read on the forward strand.
CGGCCACGAACAGCAGCGTGCCGATCGGTTCGAGCCAGGCCATGTCGTTGGGCGCGGGGAACGAACCATCGTCGGTGTACGGGTACTTCGAGTGGATCTCGGCCGGCCAGGCAATGTGGTCGCTCACCCAGCCGGAATGCACGCCGAGGCGTTCGGCCTCGGAGCAGAAGTCGATCAGGGCTTGCCGCGACGCACCGCGGCCGAGTTGCGGGAGATGTACACCGATGTCCATGGGCGGAACCTACACCGACAACATCTCACCGGCCATCCGGACGGACGCGCTTCAGTCCGGTCGGACCAGGGTGAACTGCTCGCGCGTGGTTGCGTAGTTGTTCCCGGCGAGGCGGCCGAGCGCATCGAGCTTGACCGGATCGACCCGGGTGCCGTCGAGGATGTCATCGATGATGTGGAAGGCGATGACCTCGCCGAAGGTCAATGCATGACGCGTGGGCTCGTTGCCCAGCATCATCTCGTTGATCACCTTGCACTCGATCACGGCCTTGGCCTCGGCCACCCCCGGCGCCTCGACCGCACCGAACATCTTGGGCGTCAGGCCGGCCAGGATGAATTCGCTCATCGACGGGTCGACCTCGGCCGCCGAGGCGTTCATGGCCGGACCGAGGTCGTAGTCGACGATGCTGGCGGTGAACACCCCGGTCTCGCGACAATTGGCCAGGCTGTCCTTGATGACCCCGTTGTTGATGCCGGTCGAGAACATGAGGACCGGCGGGTTCGTGGCCACCGCCTGGAAGAACGAGTACGGAGCCAGGTTGGCCACCCCATCGGCGCCGTAGGTGCCGATCCATCCGATCGGCCGGGGCACGATGAGCCCGGTGGTGAGCTTGTAACTCTCGGTCGGGTCGAGATCCTCCGCCGCGAACGTGGTCATCGGACGATTGGCGAAGTCGGGGGAGACAGACAAGGGCATGGCTCAACGCTATCCCGCGTCGACAGTCGGCACCCGCCGCCGCTTCGCTGCCTCTGCTCTTCGGTACGGTCCAGTCATCGACGCGGTCCATCCGTGGCGCCGGTGACACCAGTCACCTAGTCTGGTGGCGATCGATCGCGCACAAGGGAGACTCACGATGGCAACCAGCGAGCCGGTTCAGGACTGGGCCAACGACTTCGACATCTTCGCTCCCGACTTCGTGAGGGATC
>JAHECQ010000230.1 GCA_024641625.1 Acidimicrobiales bacterium
GCCTGGACCGCCGCCTGGCATGGATCCTTCGATGATGGGTGGACCGCCGCTCGACCCGATGGGGATGCCGCCAGGGGCGAGGCCTCCTGGTGGGATGCCTCCCGAGTTGACGCCTGAGATCCTTGCTGCGATGTTGGCGATGGAGCGCGGTCTGCCGCCCGGGCAGGGTCTCCCACCGGAGATGCTTGCCGCCGGTCCCCCGATGTAGGGGATTGGAACAAACAGGGCATACGTGACAATCCGCGCCTCGAGGCGTAGCATGCCCCCCGATGACCAACTTCACCGAAGAGTCAACCCAGGTCGAAGAGACCACCACAGAAGCAGAGATCGGTCTCGCCGCTGGCGAGGAAGCCGTCGAAGCATCACAGACAACCGAAGACGCCCCGCCGGCTGAACCCGAGTACGACTATCTCGACACCTCTGAGGTGGGAGATCGTTACGTCAAGGTCAAGGTCGACGGGGAGGACATCTCGGTCCCACTGTCTGAGGCCCTTCAGGGCTATCAGCGCCAAGAAGCGTTCACTCGCAAGACCCAAGAGATCGCAGCAATGCGTCAGGAAGCGGAGGATGCCCTCCGTCTGGCACAAGCAGTGCAGGCGAACCCAGGTCTCACGATGCAGGTTCTCGCCAACCAGGCGGGGATGTCTGTCGAACAGTTCCTGGGGTTGTCAGCAGCGCAACAGCAGCAGGTTGCTGCCGAAGCGTCTGAGCCTCAGTACTCCGATCCCATCGAGCGGGCACTTGCCGAAGAGCGGCAAGCACGCATCGCACTCGAGCAGCGGATCGAGCAGCGGGAAGCCGACGAAGTCCTCCGTGGCGCGATCGGGAGTCTGCAACAGCAACTCGGAGCAACGGATGAAGACGTTCGTAGCGTCGTCGGTCAGGCACTCAAGATGGGTGTGGGGCCGGAGATGTTTCCGATGATCTACCAGTCGCAGCAGTTCCAGAAACTGTCGGCGGCGCAGCAGGCACAGACTCTGTCTCAACAGCAGACAGAAGCGGCTGATGCCCAGCGTCGGCAGGCAGCGGCACAGGCGTCGCAGGTAGTGAGTTCGGGTTCGGGCGTCGTCGGCACGACTCCAACGCCGGTTGCTGATCAACCGATGTCGATCGAAGCTGCAGTCAGCGCCGCACTGGATCAGTACGGAGTCGTCTGACGCTTTGATCTCTCTCTCCTGATAGGGGTCAAATCATGGCACTCGCCGCACACGTTCCCGCCTCGTGGGACGACATTCTGTCGACCACGATGCACAACTACCACAAGACGCTCACCGACAACGTCTTCAACGGTCGTCCGCTCCTCAATCACTTGATGAGCTCGGGCCGCGTGAAGACGATCTCCGGTGGTGTCTCCATCGTGGAACCGCTCATGTACTCCGAGGGGTACGCCGACTCGTACGCCGAGTGGGATCCTGTGGAGGTCAACCCGCAGGTCACCGCTACGGCTGCCCAGTTCCCCTGGAAGCAGCTCGTCGCAACGATCGCCATTTCTGGTCTCGAAGAGGCACAGAACAACGGTCGCGAGCAGATCATCAACCTCCTCGAGGCGAAGATCATGCAGGCCGAGGACACCCTCAAGACGTTGCTGAACGGCATGCTGTTCGGTACTCGTGCAGGGACCACGGCAACGAACGACTTCCTTGGTCTGCCGACGATCATCGATGACACGCTGGAGGTCGGTGGAATCACGCCGACCACCCCCGACGAGTGGTGGGCTTCGGTGGTCACCGACCTGCTCGCCCCGGTGGATGCCGCCGGTCTCGAGGCTGCGCTCCGCGCGGCCTACAACAAGACCAGCGACTCCGGTCCCGATGTCGTGGACGCCATGTTCACGAACGCTTTCGGGTTCGGCTTCTACGAGTCGACGCTCACCCCGCAGGTGCGCTACACCGACACGTCGAAGGCGAACCTCGGGTTCCAGAACCTGATGTTCAAGAACGTCCCCATCATGTGGGACTTCCAGTGCTCTGGCGGCACCGAGGGAACCCTCGCTGACGACTCGGCGACGTTCTACGGCATCAACTCGAAGTACGTCGGCTTGAAGATCCACTCGGATCGCAACTTCAAGCAGTCCCCGTTCACGTCGAACCTCTCCGGTTCGGTGGGCCCGGGTACTGCGCCGCCGGCCGCTTCGGCGCTGGATGCTCGGATGAGCTTCATCACCACCTACGGCAACCTCGTCACTCGGAACCGGCGCCGCCTGTTCAAGGTGACCGGTGTCGAAGAGGCCACCACTCCCTGATCCGTAGCCGGTTGATTTCCCTGGGGGTCGGGCATCCTGTCGCTCGACCCCCAGGGCCTTCCGTTGTGAGAGGATTCAGGCATGGCAGATCGCTACTACACCCACCAGAACGCAATCGGGTCCGAGCACGGCAAGACGCTCGTCGTGGCCCATACTCTCGCCGGCGAACATGTCGGCGGATCCGGCGGCGTCGAGCATGCCACCGACAGTGTCCGCCAGGTGACGGGCAACATGATGCGGGCCTACGAGGCGCCGAAGCGTCGTGCCAAGGACAACCCCGACAAGCCGCTGTGTCAGCACGAAGGCTGCAAGGCGTTCCAGATGAAGGCGTTCGAGTACTGCACCGGCCACGCGCGCAGCCGCGGGCTGTGGAGCCCTGATGGCAACGCTGGCTGAACTCCGAGAGAAAGTCCGCACCCAGGTCGATGTCACCGGCCTCGAGTTGCCTGACGCCACCATCGACTGGTATCTGCAGCAGGCGTTCGATCGAACGACCGCGGCCGAGAACACCTGGCCCTACTATCAGACCCACTGGGATCTGACGTTGCAGCCGGGTGAGACCACGATGCCGTTGCCGTCGGACTGCAACCCGGTGTCGATCGTGTCGCTGACATCGGACGAGAACTACAACCGCCCGCTGCACATGATCAACCAGGAGACCGCCGAGGATGTCTACTTCCTGGTGCCCGGGACGATCTCGCCCTGGGTGACCGAGTTCTCGGTGTGGGGCGGCGACATCTACCTGTGGCCCCCGACCGACTATCCCGAGGCGCAGGGGTACACGCTGCGTGGCTACCGACTCCCCGAGTCGATGACGACGACTGCAGGCCAGATCGACGCCGACCGTCGGCTGCATCTGCCGCTGGTGAACTATGCCTGCGCGCTGGCGTACGCGCAGCAGGAAGACACGACGCTCGAGGCCACCTACATGGAACGCTGGCAGCGTGACGTGGAGATGGCTCGGCAGGCGATCATGGAGCCGCAACGCAACCGGCCCGTGTACATGGGTGGCGGGCTGCGCCGCGGGTGGAGGTTCTGATGGCTTCTCTCTACGGGCGTCGCTCCAAGGTTGTCATCGTCAACCCTCGTGGCCCTGTCGGCCCCGAGGGGCCTCCTGGCGTGCAGGGGCCGCAGGGACCGCAAGGTGTGCAGGGACCGATCGGCCCGCAGGGCGGTCAGGGACCGACTGGTCCGCAGGGTCCGATCGGCGACACCGGCCCGCAGGGCGCGACGGGCGACCCGGGCACCTGGATTGGCACGCAGGCAGAGTACGACGCCCTCGGCACCTACGACCCCGACGTGCTGTACACGATCGTGGGCTGACGTGCCGACGATCTCCGAAGCCGACGCTCTCTACATGGGGGCCTTCCCGATTCGTCGCGTGTTCTGCCGTGAGGAACTCGTGTGGTCGGACTCCCCTCCCTATTCCGAGGCGATCGAGGCGTCGGCGCCGAACCACTGGTGGAAGCTGGACGAGGCCGACACAGCCACCGAGGTCGCCGACTCCGGTTCGGACCCGCTGCCGCTGACCCGTGAAGGCGTCGGTCTGCTCGGCGAGCCCGGGCTGGTCGCCGAGGCCGGCACCTGCTTCGAGTCGCCGGAAGGCAACGAGGGACGCTTCAGTCTGCTCGGCGGTGACTGGGCTGCGTACAACGATGCGGTGACGTGGGAGTGCTGGGCGACGATGCCCACCGAGCAGGCCATCGTCCGCATCATGGGCAACCACCAGGCTGGCGCGCTCGGCGTCTTCCAGTTCGAGCTGAACGGCCCACTCCTGCGCGCCTACTGCGCTGTCGGCGTCGCTGCGGTGCTGGCGAACTGGAACGTCGATGACGCTGGCTTCGACGTCCGTGATGGCCGCAGTGTTCACCTTGTCGGTCACCGCGAGTCCACTGGTGGTGGCACGGCGGTCAGGCTCTACGTCAACGGCGTGCTGCGTGCCGACGGGTTCCGAGATGGTTTGCCGACCAACAACACGACCTGCAACTTCCGTGTCGGCGGTTACGGGGCGTCGGGCGCCAACCCGCTCGTCGGCAAGATCGACCACGCCGCCGTCTACACGCGACTGCTCCCCGAGAGCGAGATCCTCGAGCACTACGAGGCGGGGGTGTACGGACGTGCCTGATCCGAAGGCCAAGAACGTCCTGACGACGGGATCTCGTGGAATGGTCGGCCCACAGGGCCCTCCTGGCGTGCAGGGCCCGCAGGGTCCGCAGGGGCTGCCTGGACCTCGAGGCATCCGAGGCGCGACTGGCCCGCAGGGTCCAATGGGCCCCGCCGGCGAGGACGGCCCCGCGGGGCCTCCAGGGCCGGAAGGTCCGGCCTCGACCGTGCCAGGCCCCGAAGGCCCAGAGGGGCCCACGGGACCGGAAGGTCCGCAGGGCGCTCCCGGTCAGGATTCGACAGTGCCAGGCCCCGAAGGGCCTCCAGGCCCCGACGGGCCGCAGGGTCCGCAGGGTGCCCCCGGTCAGGATTCGACAGTGCCTGGGCCGGAAGGCCCGCAGGGCGAGCAGGGGCCGATCGGCGATCAAGGCCCTCGAGGCTTGCCAGGCCAGACCGGTGATCAGGGTCCGCAGGGTCCGGTGGGCCCGGGCGGCGTGCAGGGACCGGAAGGTCCGCAGGGTGCTCAGGGCCCGCCTGGCGACACGTTCCGCATCGTCAGCTACTTCGGTGACTTGCGGCTGCCGTCAGAGCTCCCGGCCGACGGTTTGATCCCTGCCGACTGGGACGGTCCCGGCAGGCCGCCGGTTGCCATCCAGTTCGGTGAAGGTGAGGCGCTGATCTATCAGCCGCCGGACATTGGCGACCCCGACTACGGCAGCTTGTACACCTACTTCCCAACGGATCTCGAGTGGCGCGACATCGGCAAGATCCAGGGACCGGAAGGTCCGCAGGGCGCACCTGGCGCGCAGGGTCCGACCGGCGCCGAGGGCCCGCAAGGCATTCAGGGCCCGCCGGGCGACACGGGCCCCGAAGGTCCGACGGGTCCGCAGGGTGAGCCTGGTCAGGATTCGACGGTGCCTGGGCCAGAAGGCCCGCAAGGCCCGCAAGGCGACCAGGGCCCTCCTGGTCAGGACTCGACGGTGCCCGGGCCGGAAGGCCCGCAGGGCCCCGAAGGACCGGAAGGTCCGCAGGGTCCGCAGGGTGATCCTGGCCTGGACTCGACGGTGCCTGGGCCGGATGGCCCGCAAGGTGAGATCGGCCCCGAAGGCCCCCAGGGCCCCGAGGGGCCGGAAGGTCCGATGGGTGATTCAGGCATCCTCGTGCAGAACTTCGAGCCGCCGGCGCCGCAGCTCAACCAGCTCTGGTTGGAGATCCCCTGATGGCGACTTCATGGCTCACTGGGGTCGGATTGGTCGTGGGGGCGTCGTCGCCAGAGAACGCGATCGGCCCGAACGACGGCGTGTACACCGACGATGTCGATGACACGAGCTGGGTTAGCGGCTGGACGTTAGACCTCCCTGTCGGCGCGATCAATGGTGACGGCGAGATCACGGTGTACGCCGCCAAGTCGAACACGGGCGACCCGAGTTTCACCGTCAACCTCTACAACGAGGCCCCGGCGGTGATCTGGACGAGTGACAGTCAGTCGATCACGGACCCCGAGATGACGTTCGTCATTCCTGTTCCGCTCTCTGCGATCTCGGACCCCAACTTCGAGTCGCTCACCCTGTACTTCACAACGAGTGCGGCCGGCGGCAACCCGCAGCAGCGGTCGTCGGTGTGGCTTGATGCCGCCCTGGTCGACCTGCCGGTTGATGGTGTGGGGCCACCGCCAGGCTCCGAGTTCCGTGCCTGGGATGGCGCACAGTGGGTGACTGGCCGCTTGAAGCGGTTCGATGGGGCAGAATGGGTGGGAGCAGTCGTCCAACGATGGGACGGTGGCGCATGGGTGGAGGTGCCCTGATGAGCAGAACACTCGAGCAGCTTCGCATCACCGACTTCACGGGCGGCATCAACCTGGCCGCGTCGCAGGCGTCGATCGATCAGACCGAGTCGCCGGACATGCTGAACATCGACGTGGACCCACGCGAAGGGTTCCGCACTCGTCGTGGCTGGGCGCGCTGGACGACCGACGACATCATCACCACCCCCGGTGACTGGGATCCCCGCCACGCCTATGTCCACACGAAGGCCAACGGTAGCTACGAGATCTAC
>JAHECQ010000231.1 GCA_024641625.1 Acidimicrobiales bacterium
GCTCGACGAGGCGCCCCTGGCCGAGGCTCAGCGCCTCGACGGGCTGGTCGGCGAAGTCCGAGAGCCCGACGGAATCGATGATCTGCTGGGCCCGCCCGGCCTCCTCGGCGGTGGGCCGTCCCTGCCCGAGCAGATCCCGGATGATCCCGCCGCGCGTGGCCCGGGCCCGGGCGGTGACCAACAGGTGCTCGCGCGGCGTGAGCGTCGCGAAGAGCTCCATCCGCTGGAAGGTGCGGGCGATGCCGAGCCGTGAGCGTTTGTGGATGGGCAATCCGTCGAGGCGCGTCCCCCGGTAGGAGCACGTTCCCTCCTCGGGCTTCAGCACCCCGAGGATGCAGTTGAAGAGGGTGGTCTTCCCGGCGCCATTGGGGCCGATGAGGCCGACGGTCTCGTCTTCACCGACAACCAGGTTGGCGTCGTCGACGGCGGTGATTCCCGAGAAACGCTTGGTGACATGTTCGACGACGAGGCTCATGCGCCCTCTCCCTCGGTCTTCGCGGCGTCGCGTTGTGCTTGGAGTTTCTCGAGGTACGGCTGACAGGCGTCGCGCACGGCGATGCGCATCTCGCGCAGTTTGCCGTACTTGGTGTCGAGCTCTTCCTGAGGGAGCTCGTCCTGCTTCGAGTCGGCGATGTCGCGGACGTCGTCGTAGGCATCGAGCAGGTCGCGGGCGACGGTGCGGAGCTTCTTGGTCGAGTCCTCGGAGTACCGCATCGTCTGGGCGAACTCGTCGCTCCAGTAGATGGCCTGGTCCTCGGTGAAGGTGCGGCCGGGCTCGTCGATGCGGGCCTCCTTGAACACGTCGTTCTTGACGTTCGCGTCGCAGAAGTCCAGCGCGTTCTGGTCGTGGTCGACGATGAAGATGCTGCAACCCGAGCTGAGCCCGGCCACCAGCGCACCGGCTACTGCGAGTCCGATGCGGCGTCTTGCGGTCGCTGTAACTCCACCCCTCACCGGGTCCCCCTGTAGTGATTCGAAGGACTCGCGGTCCCGATTGGGCGGTCACGTTACCCGAGGCTGCCCTGGATGTGACAATCGGCACCCGCGCCGCTATCGTCCGGCCCGTCCTGGCATGGAGGGACGGTCCGACGGTTCCAGGGGGGACAGTGGCAATCAACCTCGACGTGACGGTGCTCGGCTTCCTCGATTCGTGGATTCCGTACATCACGCCCGGTGTGGTCAACGGTGCGGTATGGGCCCTCCTGGGGGTCGGGCTGGTCCTGACGTATCAGACCACCGGCGTGTTGAACCTCGCGTTCGGCGCCCAGGCGTTCGCCGCTGCCATCGTCTACTACGACCTGATCGACCGCGGCGGCTGGCCAACGTTCCCGGCTATGTTCGCTGCCGCGTTCGTGGCCTCGCCGATCCTCGGGTACGGCCTCGACCGTCTCGTGTACCGTTACATGCGCACCCAGCCGATCATCATCAGGCTCGCGGTCACGATCGGCATGCTGACGGCCATCCCGAGCATCATGTTGATCTTCCTCGGAGCGTCGGAGGAACGGCTCGCACCCAAGCCGATCCTGTTCGACCCGATTCGCTACTACCGCTGGGGCTCGCTCGCGATCGACTCGAACCAGTTGCTGGTGCTGATCGTCGCCGCGGTGGTGCTCATCGGCCTCGCGCTCTTCATGCGGTACTCCGACATGGGCCTTCGGATGCGCGCCGTGGTCGAGAGCCCCCGGCTGGCCGAAGTCCATGGCGTCGGCGCGGTCGGCGTGTCGACCGCTGCTTGGATCATCTCCTCGATCCTCGCGGGCCTTGCCGGTGTCCTGCTCGTGCCGACATTCCAGTCGGTTACACCGATCCCGTTCACCACGCTGGTCATGGCGGCCCTTGCCGCGGCGGTGTTCGCCCGGTTGGCGAGTCTCCCGATGACGGTGCTCGGCGCGATCATCGCCGGCGTCGGTTCGGACCTGATGATCAAGTTCTTCAACGGCAGCTCCCTGTTCGAACGGGAAATGGCAGCAGGGCTCAAGCCGTCGTTCCCGTTCATCTTCATGTTCGCCGTGCTCATGATGAACCGGGGGTTGGGGTCGAGCACCCGCGTCGCGGACCCGATGGCCGGCGTCGATCCGCCGCCCCTCGTGGCCGGGGCCCGCTCGATGGCCGCCCGGTCACTCCAGCAGAAGGCCATGCGCTGGGGCGCCACGGTTGTCGCCTTCCTTGCGTGCTGGTGGCTGTTCGGGTCGAGCACGCTGGCGAGCGCAGGGTTCATGGCCGTCATCTTCTTGTCGCTCATGCTGCTCACGGGCCAGGGCGGTCACGTGTCGCTCGGCCATGCCGCGTTCGTGGGCATCGGCGCGCTCGTGTCGGCTCAGCTCGTCGACAAGGCCGAATGGCCGTTCCTCGCTGCCATCGTGGTCGGAGCGCTCGTCGCCGCCGCAGCTGGCTTGCTCCTGGCAATCCCGTCGTTGCGTCTGGGTGAGCTCCCATTGGCGTTGGCCACGTTCGGGTTCGGGATCATGTGCACCAACATGGTCTTCAATCGTGAGTGGGCATTCGGCCAGGCGAACCTGTTCCTGAGCCGGCCGAAGGTCGCAGGGTTCGACCTGGGCGTCAGCCGCAACTTCATGATCGTGGCGCTCGTGGTGCTGGCGGCGTCGATGTTGCTGCTCCGACATCTCCTCCAGGGCACGACGGGCCGGTTCGCGGTCGCGTTGCGCGGCAGCCCGACGGCGGCGGCGTCGATCGGTATCAACGGCGTGCCACTGCGTGTGGCGATCTTCGGCCTCTCGGCGGGTCTGGCCGGACTCGCCGGTGGGTTCCTCGGATTCCTCAACCGGGGCATCAACCCGTACTCATACACCGTCGGCACCTCGCTGTACTGGATGGTCGTCGCCATGGTGGTCGGCGTCTACACGATGCGCAGCGCCGTCGCCGCAGGTCTCATCCTGGTCCTGCTGCCGCGCTTCATCGGCCGCCTGCCCGACTCGCTGGCGCTCTTCGAGTTCGTCCTGTTCGGGCTCGGCGTCGTCCTGCTCGCCCGGCATCCCGAGGGGGCCTTCGAGTACTTCGCGAACCTGCCGGCGCGTATGCGGGAACGAACGCGGATGCTCAGCGGCAGCAGCACCGCGTCGGACCACGAGGCGACGCTGCAGCGCCTGCTCGACGAGCCCGAGGTCTTACCCGATCAGGACGGCAAGCCCGTCGAGCTGCTGAACAGCACGGTCGAGGAACGACTCGAGCGACGCCGGAGGCGCCGTGAGCTCGGTATCGAGCTGGCACGCCTGCGGGCCCGGATTCCTGCATTCCCGATCAGCTACCTCTACATCTTGACGCTGGCGTTCGCCGTCGATGCGATGTCGCGGTCGCTGTTGAGCATCGTCTATGACGACGTGCGCCGCGACTTCGGGGTCACCGACTTCAAGATGAGCGCGCTCAACGCCGGCTTCGCGATCGTCGCCGGCGTGTCGTTCATCCCGTTCGGGATCCTCGCCGACCGCTGGGACCGCAAGAAGATCGTCGCGCTCGGATTCGTGCCGTGGGCCCTGGCGATGGCCTGGCAGAGCATCGCCGGCACGTTCATGATCTTGTTCATCGCCCGACTGTTCCTGGGTTCGATCGAGGGCACCCACGGCCCGACCGTGCCGTCACTGCTGGGCGACTACTACCCGGTCAAACGCCGCAACCGGGCGTTCGGCATTTTCGCCACCGGATCGAGCATCGGCAACGTCTTGGGCTTCATGATCGGCGGCGCGCTCGCGGAGTCGTTGGGCTGGCGGGGCGCGTTCTTCGTATTCGGCATCATCGGCGGCGTCGCGGGTCTGATCGTGTGGTTCGTGCTCGACGAGCCCCAACGTGGCATGCAGGATGCCGCGGCGCGCCTCGAAGCGGAGATCGACGCGATCGACCGCCTCGAGGAGCTCGAGGCCCAGGCCCTCGACCATCCCGACCTCGCCGAAGGCATCTTGGCACGCGAGGCGAGCCTCGAGCCGTTGGTCGATGCCGCGTTGGCCGAGAAGGCGCCGCACTCGTTCGACTACCGCGACATCAGCGCATGGGACGGCCTCAAGCTGGTATTCCAGAACAAGACCTTCACGTTGCTGCTGATCGGCCAGGTCGCCACCGACTTCTTCCTGGGAATCCTCGGCCTGTACGCGATCACGTTCTTCCGCCGCTACCACGGTATGTCGCTCACCGGGGCGTCGGGCATCGTGTCGCTGCTGACGTTCGCGTTGATCATCGGCGTCGTCCAGGCCGGCCGCATCGGCGACCGTCTCGTCGGACGCGGCACCCCCGCGGCGCGCGTCAAGCTCACATGGTTGTGCCGGATCCTGGTGTTCGTCTCGGTGGTGCTGGCCTGGGGACCACAGAATCTTGCCCTGGCCATCCCCGGCTTTCTGCTCACCGGGTACTTCCTCGGACTCACGACGCCGCTCACCACGGCGATGAGCGTCGACTTGATGGTGGCGCGTCTGCGTGGTGTGTCCGCGGGGTTCATTGCCGGCCTGCGTGCCGCGGCGACTGCCGCCGGGCCGTTGCTCGTGGGGTGGATCGCCGACCAGGTCGGGCTCCGCCAAGGCATCCTCATGCTGTCGCCGGTCCTGTTGCTGTCAGCAGTGGTGACCTGGCTCTCGGCGCGCTTCTACGACAAGGACGCCGACGACACCCAGGCCGAAGCCGTGCGTCAGCACCTGCTCGAAGAGAACGACCCGCGGGACGCGACGCCCGGGGTCGCGGCCGTCCCCCTTGCCCACGCGTGAGCGACGGGGGTGACTGTGACAACAGTCGCATCCATGGCTACTATTCGCTAGCCATTCAACCGAAGGCCAATTAGGAGGGGTACCACCAGATGATGACCAAGAAACGGGGCCATGCGGCCCGCGTGCTCGCCGTGCTCTTTGCATTCGCGCTGCTCGCCTCGGCATGCGGCGACGACGACACCAGTGCAGAGCCCACGAGCGGCCCGACGAGCGAGCCGACTGCCACAGGCGGCGCCGAGGAGACCCCGACGGCGGCGATGACGGACCCATGCGGGACCGGCGAGACCGACGCGGGCGTCACCGCAGACACCATCAAGGTGGCGCTCCTGGTCTCGGTAACCGGCAACAACACCGCCGGCCAGCAGGGATTCGAGCAGGGCGCCGAGGCCTACATCGAGGCGCTGAACGATCGCGGTGGCATCTGCAACCGACAGATCGAGTACAAGCTTTTCGACGATCAGAGCGACAGCACCCTCAACACCGAGCTGTTCCAAGAGGCTGTCGAGGACTGGGGCGCGTTCATGGTCTGGGGTTCGTTCCCCGACTTCAGCGCGGCCGAGTACGCCGACAGCAATGGCATCCCCGCTGTTGGCACGGCCTACACCGCTGGCTGGCACTACAGCGACAAGTTCTTCGGCGTGACCGGTGGGAGCTGGAAGGCCCCCGACATCAACAACATCCCGACCAGGCCGTCGTCGACCTCTTCGATCGACAACTACTTGGCCGACAAGATCGGAGCCAAGACCCTCGCCACGTTCGGCTATACCCAGAGCCAGTCGGCTGCCGCCGCCAACATCGCGTGCGACAACTTCACGAAGTTCGCCGCGGCTGATCAGAACTGCGCCTTCTCCGACACCACGTCGGAGTTCGGATTCTCGACGATCGGGGCCAACGCGGCACGAGCCAAGGACGCCGGAGCCACCGTGTTCTCCGCCGGTATGGACATCGCCGGATGCGTCACGATCACCAACGACCTGAGGAAGGCCGGCATCACCGACTTCATCTTCCGCTGCGCCGTGGGCATCGACGACTCGAACATCCCGTCATTCGGTCATCAGCTCGACAACATCGTGGTCCTGACGACGGGCACCGACTTCAAGAGCCAGGATCCGGCGATGGTCGACTTCGTCGACAACCTCGCCGAGTTCCAGCCCGGTGTCGATCCCGGCATCACCACGCTCAACGGTTGGCTGGCCGGCATCTTCTTCGAGGACGTCGTCAACGAGATCGTGGCCGAAGGCCTCGATCTCACCCGTGAGAACTTCTACACCACGGCTCGCACCGCCGAGCCGTTCTCCGCCTGGACCGCGAACGGCCTCCAGGCGCCGATCGACTGGACCCACAACATCCACGAGGAGGTCCTCGCCGGAACCTACAAGCCGGCTGCGGACGCCTGTGTCGGCAAGCTGTTCGCCGCTGACGTCGACGCCGGTGAGTGGGTGCAGGTCGGTCCGACGCCGAACCTGTGCCTGCAGACCATCGAGACGGCCGCGGACGTGGCGGCCTATGTGGCCTCCGACACCAGCTCGCTGACCCCGGGCGGCTGAGTCCAGAGCATCACCGTACTGAATTGACGGGGGGCCGGGTCCGACCCGGCCCCCCGTTGCCGTTCTCAGGCGCTGCTGGAAGGGTCGGACCGGTTCCGACAGCCGGCCGCCGCGCACCCACACAGCA
>JAHECQ010000232.1:0-1633 GCA_024641625.1 Acidimicrobiales bacterium
ACCGTGTCGTTGGGGTGGACCGTGTCGTTGGGGTGGACCGTGTCGTTGGGGCGGACCGTGCTCTCGAGCCATACCGTATTGTGGAGGCAGACCCGCATTGTGGGGGACATACCCGCTCAACCTCTCGCCGGCCCCGGAAGTTACCAGGCGTTGCCACCAGGGTGATGATCGGCTGGAACCCGACCGGAAGGCGGCGATCGAGGCGGCCAGACTTGGGATCGGCTCTGGCGGCTGCAAGACTCGGCCCATGGCTCTCACCCCCTCGAATTTTCCTGAACCGTCTGCTGCGGCCATCGCCGCCCTCGCTCCCTCAGGAACATTGCGGGCGGCCATCAACCTCAGCAACTTCCTCTTGGTCACCGGCAAGGGCTCCGACGGCAACCCGCAAGGCGTGTCGCCCGACATGGCCAAGACGCTGGCCGAGCGTCTCGGCGTGGGTATCGAGTTGCTTCGCTACAAGACGCCGGGAGAGATCGCCGATGACGGCGGAACCGGTGCGTGGGACATCGCGAACATCGGAGCAGAGCCGCAGCGGGCCAAGGAGATTGCGTTCACTGCTGCGTATTGCGAGATCGAATCGACCTATCTGGTGCCGCCGGACTCGGACATCACGTCGGTCGATCAGGTCGATCAGCCCGGTCGACGAGTGGCGAGTGCGGCTCGGGCGGCCTACGACTTGTGGTTGGAGAACAATCTGCAGCACGCAGAGCTCGTTCACGGCTCGGGCCTCGATGGTTCGTTCGACGTGTTCGTCGAGCAGAAGTGCGATGCGCTCGCAGGGCTTCGGCCCCGGCTGGTCACCGATGCCGAACGTCTGCCGGGATCCCGTGTGCTCGAGGGTCGGTTCACCGCGGTTCAGCAGGCGATGGGAACGCCGCGTGGGCGCGACGACGCCGGCTTCGAATACCTGAGGCAGTTCGTCGAGTTCGCCAAGGCGTCGGGGTATGTGGCCGAGCTGATCGCCCGTCACGGTGTTGTCGGACTCTCGGTGGCCGGCCCGGCCTGAACAACCGCTCCTTGGGTGCGAGCACGCACCCAGTGGTCGTTCACCCAGTAGTCGTTCACCCAGTGGTCGCCGGCGCGTTTGCGTCCTGGGAGGTCGTGTCGCCGATGGGGATGACCAGTCGCACGGTGGTCCCGATGCCTTCCTGGCTCGTGACCGTGGTTGTTCCGCCGTGGGCCGATATGACCGAATCAACGATCGACAGGCCCAAGCCGCTACCTCCGGCCGCTCGAGAGCGGGACGTGTCCGCCCGCCAGAAGCGTTCGGTGGCCCGGTCCGCGTCCTCCTGGCTCATACCCAGTCCGTGGTCGGTGATCGTGACGATTGCGAGGTCGCCTTCGGAGCTCGTCAGCGAGAGTTCGACAGGGCCGCCGGCCGGAGTGTGGAGGAGGGCGTTGGCCACCACGTTGCTGATGGCCTGCCGGAGGCGATCGTCATCACCAGTCACGATGAGGTCGTGGTCGAGGCCGTCGAACGAAACGGTCAGGACCCGTTCGGGGGCCGTGGCCGAGGCATCGAGGTGAATGTCGCGCAGCATCTGGCTCAGGTTGACTGCTTCCTGGGACATGGGTCGCCGCTGATCGAACTTGGCCAACGTCAGCATGTCATCGACCAGGCGGCCCATGCGTT
>JAHECQ010000232.1:1643-6354 GCA_024641625.1 Acidimicrobiales bacterium
GCCTCGGGGTCGCTCAATCCGCCGAATCGGAACAGTTCGCTGTAGCCGCGGATGGTCGTGATCGGGGTCCGGAGCTCGTGTGAGGCGTCGGCGACGAACTGTCGGAGGCGACTCTCGGATCGACGTTGCTCGTCGGACGCCCGTTCTATCTTCTCGAGCATCGAGTTCAAGGTGAGGGCCAACTGGCCGGCCTCGGTTCTCGGGGAGGTCTCCGGTACCCGGGCGCCGAGTCCGCCGTCGGCGATGGCCGCGGCGGTCACGGTCATCTCCTTGATGGGACGAATGCCGAGGTGGATGACCCATCCCGTCACTGATCCGAGCACCATCAAGATCGCCAACGCGCCGAGTGTCTGGATGACGAGGAGCCGACGGAGGGTCTCCTCGAGATCGTGGATCGGCAACGCATAGACCAACAAACGGTCACCCGATCGCCGGACGAGCACTCGATAGCGGTTGTGATCGCGGTCACCGACATCGAGCATCGTGGTGGCATCCTCGGCGAGGTCGCCCGGGCGGAGTGACAGCACCGGAGGCTCATAGGCGGTGCCGGGGAGGTTGGGTGCGTTGATGGTGAGCAGAGCACCCGAGCTGTTGATGCGTCCTTCGTAGAGATCACTCAGTCGCTCGGGTCGCGGTAGGTCGGCGGGCACGTCGGTGTGAGGCTCCTCGTCGTCGTGCTCGAACAGCTCGAAGCGCCCGGCATCGGCCGCGGCGACGAGCCGTTGATCGATCTGCGTCATGAGCTGCGTTCTGGTGGTCGAGATGACGATGCCGACCACCGTGATCATCACCAGGGCGATGGTGATCATGCCGGCCACCAGCCGAGCACGAAGCGACATCGGCAGTCGCAGCCTCATGCGGGAAACCTCACGGGGATCGCAACGTGTAGCCGACACCACGGATGGTGTGGATGAGATTCACCCCGGTCGTGTCGATCTTCTTGCGCAGGTAGCCGATGTACGTCTCGACGATGCCGCCGTCGCCGCCGAAGTCGTAGTCCCAGACGTGGTCGAGGATCTGGGCCTTCGAAAGCACGCGACCTTGGTTGATGAGCAGGTAGCGAAGAAGCTTGTATTCGGTGGGGGACAGGTTGACCTCTTGACCGCCGCGCTGGACCCGGTGGGCGTCGTCGTCCATGCGGAGATCGGCCAACTCGAAGGTCACTGCGGCGCCGTTGTGTCCGGCGCGCCGCAGGATTGCCTCGGCCCGTGCCACCAACTCCTCGAGACTGAAGGGTTTTTCGAGATAGTCGTCCCCACCGAGGGTGAGGCCTCGAACCTTGTCCTCGGTGCTCTCGCGAGCGGTCAGGAACAAGATGGGGGTCTGATCGCCGGCTGCTCGAAGCCGGCGGCACACTTCGAAGCCGTCGAGCTCGGGCATCATCACGTCGAGCACGACGAGGTCGGGCCGTTGCTGCTTCGTGACCTCGATGGCATCTCGACCGTTGACCGCAGTGGAAACGGCGAACCCATGATGACGGAGGGCGGCTGCGAGCATCGAGAGCAGGTTTGGTTCGTCGTCGACGATGAGCAGCGAGGCAGCCATCCACAGGTTGTACGTCATCTTCCTGAGTGTTTGCTGAGAACCGGACCAGAAGTTTCCCGCAAGGCCGGGGACGCGGTCCCTCCCGAGCAGTGCTCGTGGCGAGCGCTCGCCTGGGTCGGAGGTCGAGCCGAGTGCTCGAATGGTGAACGAAAACGGCGACTCGCCTAGGATTGCCGGATCGCTCGATGAGGGACCGGCCTCTCGACTGATTGCGAAACCAGGGGATGGCCATGGACGACCTCATCATCAAGAACGCTTGGATTGTCGATGGCACCGGTGCTCCCGGCTTCGCCGGCGACATCACCGTCAACGACGGGAAGATCACTGCCGTCGGCAACTCGAGCGGGTCTGCGGCCCGCGTCATCGATGCCGAAGGTCGACTGGTCACCCCTGGCTTCGTCGACATCCACACTCATTTCGACGGGCAGGTCTGTTGGGACAAGCTCCTCACTCCGAGCAGCTGGCATGGGGTCACGACCGTCGTGATGGGCAACTGCGGGGTCGGGTTCGCGCCGGTCCGACCTGGGTCCGAGGACGAGTTGATCGAGTTGATGGAGAGCGTCGAGGACATCCCCGGCACTGCGCTTCACGAGGGCATCCCGTGGGGCTGGGAATCCTTTGCCGAGTATCTCGATGCCATCGACACGCCATACGTCCTCGACATCGGTACGCAGGTACCACACGTGGCACTGCGCCATTACGTCATGGGCGAGCGTTGCCACGACGACGCAACGGTCGAGGACATCCTCGCCATGTCCGAGCTGACGCGTCAGGCGTTGGCCGATGGAGCACTCGGGTTCTCCACTTCTCGTTTCTACGGCCATCGCGACAAGCAGGGCCAGGTCGTTCCGGGTACGAACGCCGGCGTGGCGGAGATGATGGGGTTTGCCGATGCCGTTGCCGATGCAGGACACGGCACGATGGAAATCATCTCGGACCACCTCGATGATCCCGAGGAGCTCGGCTGGATCGAAGAGGTTGCGCGACGTGCCGGCCACCCGGTCACGGTGTTGGCGACGGCCGACTTCGGTGATGGCATCTGGGGATTGGCCGATCGTCTGGCGACCGATGGCGTCGAGGTTCGACCTCAGGTCGGTGCCCGCCCGGCGTCGGTACTCATGACGCTCGAGGGCAGCCTCAATCCGATGCGGCAGTTCCCGCACTATCGAACCATTGCCCATCTCCCGTTCGATGAGCAACGTCGAGCGCTGCGTGACCCCGACTTCCGGGCCGCCATTCTGGCCGACGAGGCCCGGGGTCACCGGTTCCCCGAGGTCAGCCGAATCACCTCGACATGGGATCGCATGTTCGTGCTCGACCCGAGCCTCAACTACGAGCCCGACCATCGCGACTCTGTTGCCGGACTGGCCGAGGCCGGCGGGCAGGACGTCCGGGAGGTGTTGATGGACACCCTCGCCGATGGCACCCCGATCCTTCATCTGTTCGGCAACTATCAAGGCCACCTCGAGGACCAGCGGCGCATGATCGAGAACGACGTGTCGGTGTTCGGCCTCTCCGATGGCGGCGCGCACTGCACCGTGCTGTGCGATGCCGGTGTGCCCACGTACATGTTGGCCTACATGACCCGTGACCGAGATCGTGGTCCGAAGCTGAACATCGAGTACACCGTGCACAAGATGACGCAGGACACCGCCCGTCTCTACGGGTTGTTCGATCGAGGGGTCATCGCCCCCGGGATGCGCGCCGATCTCAACGTCATCGACTACGACAACCTTCGGCTGCACGCTCCTGAAATGGTGCGTGACCTACCGGCCGGTGGACAGCGACTCATCCAGCGAGCCGACGGCTACGTTGCCACCATCTGTGCCGGTGAGGTCACCTACGAGCACGGCCGGCACACCGGTGCGTTGCCCGGGCGTCTCATCCGCGGCGGACACTGACGTTCAATTGATCTGTCGATCGATCCCCTCCCAGAACGGGGCCCGCAGGGTGCGTTTGAGCACCTTGCCCGGCCCCGACTTGGGAAGCGGCTCGTCGTGGAAGCTCACCGACTTCGGGACCTTGTAGCCGGCGATGCGGGCTCGGCAGTGCGCGATCAGCGTCACCTCGTCGATCTCGAAGCCGGCACGAGGCACGACGACAGCGTGTACGGCTTCGCCCCATTGCTCGTTGGGGATGCCGAACACCGTCGCCTCGAGGACAGCCGGGTGGGTGTAGATGGCGTCCTCGACCTCGGTGCAGTAGACGTTCTCCCCGCCGCTGACGATCATGTCCTTCGATCGATCGACGAGGAACAGGTAGCCGGACTCATCCAGGTAGCCGAGGTCGCCCGTCTGGTACCAACCATCGGGGTCCAACACCGCCGCGGTTTCTGCCGGCTTGTTCCAGTAGCCGGCCATGACGTTCGGACCCTTGACCGTGACCTCGCCGACGTCGCCCACCGGCAGGGGCTGTCCTGCAGCGTCGAGGATCCGCAGCTGGACGCCCGGGGGCACCACGCCGCAGCTCTTGGCCCGGTCGGCATCGAGGTGCTCCTCCTCGTGGCGGAAGATGGTGGCCAGTGGTGACAGCTCGGTCGCCCCGTACAGATGGATCAACTCGCAGTCGAACAACGTCAGGGCCTTGCGGAGCACTTCGAGCGCGATGGGAGAGGCGCCGTGGCTCAACCAGCGCAACGAGGAGACATCGCGAGGGTTCATGGTCTGGGATTCGACCATTGCCGCCAGCATCGCCGGCACGGCAATGGCGCACGTGATCCCTTCGGCCTCGATCAGGTCGAGCGTCGACTCGGGGTCGAAGGCGGGAAGGATGATGTTCGACGCGCCGATCCAAGCAAGGGCCAGTGCGGCGTAGACCCCGGCAGCATGGAACATCGGGGCCACGGTGAGGTAGCGGTCATCGACCATGATCGGTTGTGCGATCTGGGTGTGGACTGCGTTGGCCATGAGGTTGGCGTGCGTGAGGATGACGCCCTTGGAGGCGCCGGTGGTTCCGCCGGTGTAGAACAGTCCGGCCACGGTCTCGGGCCCGACCTCGGCCTCGAGCTCGGGTGAAGAGCGCAAGAGGTCGTCGTACTCGCCGGTGTCGAGACGGATCACGCGTTCGACGAGCCCGGCCATGGCTCCGGGGTCCCGATCGCAGATGAGCACCCGAGCTCCTGCATCCTTCGTGGCGTAGACCAGCTCGGGTTCGGCCCAACGAGTGT
>JAHECQ010000233.1:0-3630 GCA_024641625.1 Acidimicrobiales bacterium
ACCGGGGTGGCGTTCCTGATCTTCGTCACGGTCTACGTGCGGAACGCCGAGCTTCGTCGTCTCGGCTGAGTTCGACAGTCAGGCGGCGTGCGTCGTTGCGACGGCCGGCTCGGGGTCGGGGAGCGAGAGGCGGGGAAGGAAGAAGGCCACCATCGGTCCGATTCCCGCAGCGAACCAGAGGGTACCGATGCCGACGGTGCCGCCGAACCAGAGACCGAGGAGCAGAACGGTGACTTCGATGCCGGTTCGGGCCCGAGCGATCGGGATTCCCCGCCGGGCGAGACCGGTCATGATGCCATCCCGGGGTCCGGGGCCGAGCCCGGCGCCGATGTAGAGACCCGAGCCGATCGCGATCACCACGGGGCCGGCAACCATCAACAGGACTCGCAGCAGCATCGAGGACGGGGGAGCCAGTACCGCTCGTGTCAGATCGACCGTCGGACCGATCACGACTGCGTTGAGGATCGTGCCGATTCCGATGGCCTCGCGCATCGGCACCAACGCGAACACGATGATGACGACCCCGACGATCGAGATCACCGGACCGATCTCGAGACCGGTGCGGTCGGCGAGTCCTTGGTGGAAGACATTCCACGGACCGAGGCCGAGATTCGACTGCACCATCATGGCGACACCGACGCCGAAGCAGATCAAACCGGCGAGAACGCGCGGAAATCGTCGAAATGTTTCGCGCCATGCCAAGAGCTGCATCGGCGCAGCGTAACCCGCACGCGGCACTCGAAATCCCCCAATTCGAGCGTGTTACGGGAGCGTGATTCGCGGATCTGTCTGGCGCAAGCACCGCAAGGCCTGTGATAGACCGGACGCCGGTCGTTTGCAGATGTAACGCATCTCTGGCAACGATCAATCAACAATCACAATGGAGAGAACCCTCATGGAATCGAGAAGCATGCTTCGATTATTCGCTGCGTTATTCAGTCTGACTCTGGTCGCCGCTGCCTGTTCGAGCAGCAGTAGCGACAGCGCCGGCGGGAGCGACGGCGGGAGCGACGGCGAAACCGTCGACCTCGTTCAGGGCGGTGGCCGACTCGGCGACGTCCAAGCAGCCGGAACACTCAAGTGCGGCGTCAACGACGGACTACCCGGATTCGGCCAGGTCGACGAGAACGGTGTCTACGCCGGTTTCGACACCGACTTCTGCAAGGTCGTCGCCGCCGCCATCCTCGGCGACGCCGAGGCCGTCACCTACGTCCCCCTGTCGGCCGAAGCACGCTTCACCGCAGTGCAGTCGGGCGAGGTCGACGTCCTGATCCGCAACACCACCTGGACCGCGACACGCGACGGCAACGAGGGCGGCAACTTCTTGTTCCCGACCTTCTACGACGGCCAGGGCATGATGGTCACGAAGGCCTCCGGTCTCACCACGCTCGAGGATCTGGCGGACGCCAACATCTGCGTGCAGTCGGGAACGACCACCGAACTGAACCTGGCCTCGGTCTTCAACGGCCGCGGCATCCCGTTCAACCCGGTCGTCTTCGAGTCCAACGATCAGCTGCGTCCGGCGTATGAGCAGGGCCAGTGCGAAGCATGGACCTCCGATGCGTCACAGCTCGCAGCGTTCAAGTCGGCCATCGAAGGTGAAGGTGGCGAGGACCAGTTCATCATGGCCGAGATCATCTCCAAGGAGCCGCTCGGCCCGATGGTCGCCGACGGCGACACCGAATTCGCCCAGGCAGTCAACTGGGCCGTGATGGCCTCGGTGCAGGCCTGGGAGTTCGGACTGGACTCGACCAACATCGGTTCCTACTCCGGCGATGATCCCAACATTCTTCGTTTCCTCGGCAAGGAAGACGGCTTCGACCCGGGTATCGGACTGCCCGCCGACTTCGCCGTGCAGCTCGTCACCCAGGTGGGCAACTACGAAGAGATCTACAACCGCAACATCGTGCCGATCGGCCTCAGCCTGGCCGGTTCACCCAACGATCTGTGGACCAATGGCGGCCTGATGTACGTGCCGCCGTACCGCTGATCGCGTTCGGCTGACTTCTGTGAGGGAGCCTCCTTTGGGAGGCTCCCTCGCGGTGGCCTGCCGGGTGAAGAGGAGACCGACCAAGAGATGTCAGCGCCGATAGCACCGACCAAACCGCCGTTCTGGCGCGATGTTCGCTTCCTCCGGATCGGAGGGCAGACGGTCGCGTTCCTGGTCGTCGCCGCTCTGCTCCGCTGGTTGGTCAACAACCTCCTCACCAACCTGTCCGACATCGGCATCGAGCCCGACTTCGGCAAGTTCATCAAGGTGCCGACCTCGTTCCAGATCCGCGACTCCGGGTTCGATCCGAAGTCGCCGGTGTGGAAGATGTTCGCCGTCGGCGTGCAGAACACGTTTGCTGCGGCCATCGTCGGCATCTCGCTTGCGTTCGTCCTCGGTCTGCTGCTCGGCATCGGGCGACTGTCGTCGAACTGGCTCGTTCAGAAGCTGTCGATGCTCTACGTCGAGCTGTTCCGCAACATCCCTCCGCTCGTCGTGATCATCTTCTTCAGTGCGGCGATCTTCGTCTACGGCCCGCTGCCGGTCTTCGGCGAGGCGCACCAGGTGAAGCTGCCCGGTTCCGACAACAACTTCCTGATCCTGTCGAACGAACGCATCGGCATTCCGTCGTTCTTCGCCAACGATCGAATGGGCATCTACTGGGTCGTGCTCGCCGTTGCGGTGGCGTCGGTCCTTGCCGTGCGACGTTGGCGGACCGCGGTGAACGAGTCCACAGGTGAGCCCGACCACAAACTGCTCTACTCGCTCGGCGCCTTCTTCGGTCTCGCGATCCTCGGCTACATCGTGCTCGGTCGGCCGTTCTCGATGAGCTGGCCGTCGATCTCCGCCAACGGTCGTCGGGTCGAGAACGGGTTCGCAACGAACTCGGGCTACTGGTCGGTGACACTCGGGTTGGCGATGTACACCGCCAGCCACATCGCCGAGATCATTCGAGGCTCCATCCAGGCGGTCGCCAAGGGACAGAGCGAGGCAGCGAACGCACTGGCGATGTCGACCTTCCAGCGCTATCGCTTCATCGTGTTGCCGCAAGCGCTGCGCATTGCCATCCCGTCGATGATCAACCAGTTCCTCAACCTCGTGAAGAACACCTCGCTCGCCACCGCCGTCGCCTACCCGGAGCTCACCGCGTTGGTGAAGACGCTGATCGGCAACGGCAAACCAGCTCTCGAATCGATTGCGGTGATGATGATGATCTACCTGGCCTTCTCGTTGATCATCTCGTTCATCTTGAACATCGTGAACAACAAGCTGCAGATCGTGGGGCGCTGACATGACCTTCATCGAAGGAGGCATCACCGATCCGGAGGTTCTGGCTGGGATCGCGGAGCCCGCACAACGGCCGTCCAACGCAAAGACACCCGGCGACTGGGTGAAGAAGAACCTCTTCAATTCGACCGCCGGCTCGATCATCACCTTGGTGCTGGGGGCGATCGCTCTCTACTGGCTCTATCGGGCCTTCCGGTTCGTGTTCATCACCGGCCAGTGGAGCGCGGTGAAGACCAACCTCACGCTGTTCATGGTCGGCACCTATCCCCGAGTCGGCGACAACAACCAACTCTGGCGAGTGGCTGCCCAGTTCGTGACGCTCGGCCTGGCGGCCGGGTTGTTCACGGGCGCTG
>JAHECQ010000233.1:3640-6328 GCA_024641625.1 Acidimicrobiales bacterium
CGGCTTCGTCGTCGGCAAGACGATGCCGGGAAGCTACGGGTTCGTGCTGGGTGCGCTGGCGTTGATCGCCGCCTTCCAGATCGTCATCGGCACCAGTCGCAAGGCCTGGATCCCCACCGCCGTCGTCCTCGCCTACGTCGCCGTCCAACTGCTCGACAAGGTGAACATCACGGGTCGGATCCAGGTGCTCATGGCCAAGATCGGTGCGGTCCTCGCGACCACGATCGCGGTCTGGGCCGTCTACGGACTGTTCGACTATCAGGGCGTCGGCTGGGAACAGTGGGGCGGCTTCATGCTGAACCTGACTCTTGCCGCGCTGGCCATCGTGTTCGCCTTTCCGGTCGGACTGTTGCTCGCCCTCGCCCGTCGGTCGCAGCTGCCGCTCATCCGCTGGATGGCAACGGCGTACATCGAGCTGATCCGCGGTGTTCCGTTGATCACCCTGTTGTTCATGGGTCAGTTCCTCCTCGGCTTCTTCATCAACAAGACCACGCTCGCGAGCCCCACGCGAGCCATCGTGGCCATGACGATGTTCTCGGCGGCGTACATCGCCGAGATCGTTCGCGGCGGATTGCTGGCGCTCCCCAAGGGGCAGGTCGAGGCCGGCCAGGCGTTGGGTCTGGCGCCAACCCAGACGATGCGACTCATCGTGTTGCCACAGGCTCTGCGAGCGGTGATCCCGGCGATGGTCGGCCAGTTCATCTCGCTCTTCAAGGACACATCGTTGGTCTTCATCGTCGGTCTCACCGAAGTGCTCGGTGTCCGCGACATCGTCCATGCCCAGGCCGACTTCCGGGCCCAGGGCCACGCCGAAACCCTCGTCTTCGTGGCGTTCGCCTTCTGGGCTTTCGCTTTCGCCATGAGCCGTGAATCTCAGAATCTCGAACGCAAGCTAGGAGTTGGAACCCGATGACCGAGACCGTGTTTGCCGATGCCACGAAGATGGCGGGTACTGGCGAGGTCATGATCGACATCGTCGACATGAACAAGTGGTACGGCGACTTCCACGCGCTCCATTCGATCAACATGAAGGTCGCTCGCCAGGAGGTGGTCGTGGTGATCGGGCCGTCCGGCTCGGGCAAATCCACGCTCATTCGTTGCATCAACCGGCTCGAGGAGCACAACGACGGTCAGATCATCGTCGACGGCATCGAGCTGTCGAACGACGTGCGGAACATCCAGGAGATCCGGCGTGAGACCGGCATGGTGTTCCAGAGCTTCAACCTGTTCCCGCATCTCACGATCATGGAGAACATCACGCTCGCCCCTCGGCAGGTCCGTCGGATCCCCAAGGCCGAGGCCGAGGCCCATGCTCTGGAGCTCCTCGAGCGGGTGAAGATCCCCGAGCAGGCCAACAAGTATCCCGGCCAGCTGTCGGGCGGTCAGCAGCAGCGGGTGGCGATCGCCCGCACACTGGCGATGCGACCCAAGGTCGTGCTCTTCGACGAGCCGACCTCGGCCCTCGATCCCGAGATGGTGAAGGAGGTCCTCGACACCATGAAGGATCTCGCAGCCGAGGGCATGACCATGATCTGCGTGACGCACGAGATGGGTTTCGCCCGCGAGGTCGCCGACCGTGTCGTGTTCATGGCCGATGGTGAGGTGGTCGAGGTGGGCACCCCCGAGCACTTCTTCACCAATCCCCAAGAGGAGCGCACGAAGACGTTCCTCAGTCAGATCCTCTGACGCCGGGCTCATCGGGAGCCGGCGCCGCCCTGGCAGACTTCTCTCATGAAGATGATCGGGTTGCTGGGCGGAATGAGCTGGGAGAGCTCGATCGAGTACGAGCGGATGATCAACCGCGGCGTGCGTGAAGCGCTCGGCGGTACGCATTCTGCCGACCTCATCATCCGGTCCTACGACTTCACTCAGATCGAGGAGCTCCAGGCCGCGGGGGAGTGGGACGCCGCCGGTGCGTTGCTCGCCCGCGATGCCCGGCGCCTGCAGGACGCCGGCGCCGACTTCATCGTGTTGTGCACGAACACGATGCACATGGTGGCCCCGGCGATCGAGGCCGCGATCACCGTGCCGTTCCTTCACCTGGCCGACGCAACGGCGCGGGCAGTGCTGGCGACGGGCGTGGAAACGGTGGCCCTGCTCGGTACCCGCTACACGATGGAGCACGATTTATACCGTGGTCGGCTGGAGGCCCATGGACTCACGGTCCGCGTGCCCGATGGTCCCGACCGGGCGATCATCCACGACGTCATCTACGAGGAGTTGGTGAAGGGCATCATCAACCCCGACTCGAAGGAGGCGTACGTCGACATCGTCGATCGCCTGATCGACGACGGGGCGCAAGGGGTGATCGCCGGTTGCGCCGAGATCGAGCTGCTCATCGGCCCCGACGACGTGACCGACGTCGACGGGGCGCCGTTGCCGTACTTTCCGACGACTCGAATCCATGCCGAAGCAGCCGTGGCCCTGGCACTCGAGGGCGCGCGTGGGGAGGTCGTCGAGCCCGACCGTTGAGGCAGTGTGGTCGTGCGCGATGTTGCGGGACGGTGGTGTTGCGGGAACCAGGTCGGCGTCCCCACCGTCTCAGTCGGTATGCACTCCACGCCACGCCGACACCTCCACTCGCCACGTGCCGCTGCGGCCCGCCTGCTCGCCATGCTGCTCGCCCTGTCGTTGGGCGCTGCGGCCTGCACCTCCGACGGCGGCAATGCTGCCTCGGGCCCGACGACG
>JAHECQ010000234.1 GCA_024641625.1 Acidimicrobiales bacterium
TCAGGACTAGGTCGTTCAGGACTGGGTCGTTCAGGTCCGGGTCGGCCGAAAACGCATCGGTTCCTCGATCCTGCCAGGGCGCTCGGAAGGCGTCTTGGGGATCCACGGTCGCTTCGGGGTGAGCCGTCGGGGGAGGCGGGACCATTGCCGCCAATTCGGCCGCTGTCATGTCGAACGGGTCTCCCACGCGTTCGTTCGATCGGTCGGTCGCCTGCTCGGCCAGAGGCTCCAGTCGCCAATCGTTGGGACTGAAGCTGTTCTCGACAGGATCGCTCGGCCCCGGGTCTTGCCGATCGGATTCGCCCGAAGGTTGCAGGGCCTCGACTCCTGATCGGGGAGCCCCCGTTGGAGATGAGTCGAGGAGATCGTTGAGGAAGTCGTCGGCTGAGATCGTGGCGGCCCGCGATGACTGTCCGGAGCGCCATGGAGCGTGAGCGTCGGTCTCGTGGGATGCAACCAGGCCAACCGGGGTGCCGCAGACCTGGCAGACGTCGGCCGTCCTGGGGAGCACACTCTGGCAGCGTTGGCAGGTTTCCATCGGCGAAATACCCCGCATGGAGAGATGGGTCGAAGATCCATCGGCACGAACCGCTCGTACTTGACCGATCTGCTGGCCTGTCCCCGCGGATCCTTACAATCCCGGGTATGAAGCGTCCACCTGCCGGCTCGATACCTGAGGCTCCGGGTTCGTATCAGTTCAAGGACGCCGCCGGGCGAGTGATCTACGTCGGCAAGGCGAAGTCGCTCCGGTCACGCCTCTCCAACTACTTCCAGAACCCGATCAACCTGCATCCCCGCACCGCGCAGATGGTGGCCACCGCCGAAACGGTCGAATGGATGCAGGTTCGCAATGACGTCGAAGCGTTGATGCTCGAGTTCAACCTCATCAAGGAACATCGTCCGCGGTTCAATGTGCGGTTGGTCGACGACAAGAGTTACCCGTTTCTGGCGCTCACTGTCTCCGATGAGTGGCCGCGAGCGCGGGTCATGCGCGGGGCCAAGCGCAAGGACACGAAGTACTTCGGCCCCTACGCCCACGCGTATGCCATTCGGGAAACGCTCGATCAGTTGCTTCGGACCTTTCCGATCCGAACGTGCACCGACGCCAAGCTGGGTCGCCACCAGAAGCTGGGCAAACCTTGTCTTCTGTTCCACATCGAGAAGTGTTCGGGTCCTTGCGTGGGGGAAGTGACTCCGTCGGACTATCAGAAGATGGTCACCGACCTCACCCAATTCCTCGAGGGCGACACCGAACCGGTGATCGAGCGTCTCGAACTGGAGATGCGCGAAGCGGCCGAAGAGCTCGAGTTCGAAAAGGCGGCCCGACTCCGCGATCGCATCGGCACGGTCCGCAAGGCGGTCGAACGCCAACAGATGGTGGCCGAACGGAGCGAGGACATCGACGTCATCGGGATCGCCGAGGACGAGCTCGAGGCACTGGTCTTCGTGTTCTTCGTTCGCAAGGGTCGCGTCGTGGGGCGACAGAGCTTCGTGCTCGACAAGGTCGAACGGCTCGAATCGGCCGAGCTCATCGACAAGGTGCTCGAAGGTCTCTACGACGAAGAGCCCATCCAGGGCATGCCCAAGGCGGTGCTCGTTCCCGCCGAATGCTCCGACGCCGTCCTGTACCAGGACTGGCTCACCCTCCTGCGTGGCAGCAACGTCGAGATCCGGGTGCCTCAGCGGGGGGAGAAACGCGAGCTCCTCGCCACCGTGACCCAGAACGCCGAAGAGGAGTTCACCCGTCACCGCCTGCGCCGGGCAAGCGATCACAACGCGCGGGCCAAGGCACTCAACGAGTTGCAGGCATGGCTCGGCCTGCCCGATGCGCCTCTGCGGATCGAGTGCTTCGACATGAGTCATCTCCAGGGATCCGACTACGTGGGTTCGATGGTGGTTGTCGAGGATGGCATGGCGGCCCGGCGCGAATACCGCCGATTCAAGATCAAGACCGTGGGTCAGAACGACGATTTCGCGGCAATGGGCGAAGTACTCACCCGTCGTCTGCAGGGCTACGTCGCCGACAGACAGAAACCCATCGCCGAACGGGGCAAGTTCCAGTACCCACCGCAGCTGCTGGTGGTCGATGGCGGCAAGGGTCAGCTGAGCGTGGCGGTGCGAGTCCTCGACGAGCTCGGCCTCACTGACGAGATCCCCGTGTGCTCGCTGGCCAAGCAGTTCGAAGAGGTCTATCTGCCACACCGAAGCGACCCGGTTCGGATTCCCCGCCAGTCCGAGGCGTTGTACCTGCTGCAGCGTATTCGTGACGAGTCGCATCGATTCGCCATCAGTTACCACCGTCAGCTTCGCAACAAACGCATGACCAAGTCGGTGCTCGATGACATTCCCGGGCTCGGACCCACCCGGAAGAAGCGACTGATCAACGAACTCGGCGGGGTCAAGAACGTCCGCCGTGCCAGCCTCGAGACATTGAACGACCTGACCTGGTTGCCCGACAACGTGGCTCAGGCAGTCTTCGCCAAGACCCACGGGTTCGGCGAGGCCCGTCGAGCTGCACCACCCATGGCCGCGGGCGGCGATGGCCGCATCACCGAGTTCGATACCGATGGAGACGATCTTGACTGAACACATGCCTTCGTCGGAGCTGGTCACCGACAACCCGGCCGGCATCGCGGCCGAGGACGCCGAGTGGTCCAATCCGGCGTTGTCCGAGTGGTGGCAGCGCGAGTTCACCGATGGTGTCGATCCGGAGTACACCGAACAGATCCTGCCGCTGATCGTCAGCGAGGTCGGCGGGTCCGACCGGGTGCTCGATGTGGGCACGGGCGAGGGGCAGGTGGCTCGCGCCCTGACCGAAGTCGGCTGCCGGGTCATCGGTCTCGACCCGTTCGACGCTCAGGTCCACGAGGCTCGGCGGCGAGGCGGGGGTGTCAGCTACGCCTTGGCCGAAGCCGCGCATCTTCCGGTGGCCGACGGCTCGATGGATGCCGTGGTGGCGTGCCTGGTGTTCGAGCACATCGACGATGTCGATGGGGCGATTGCCGAGGTGGCGCGGGTCCTGCGTCCCGGTGGCCGTTTCCTGTTCCTGCTCAATCATCCGTTGCTGCAGACCCCGGGAAGCGGATGGATCGATGACCAGCTGCTGGACCCGCCCGAGCAGTATTGGCGCATCGGTCCCTACCTGATCGAACAGGCGACCGTCGAACAGGTGCAGCGGGACATTTTCGTACGCTTCATTCACCGTCCGTTGTCGCGATACCTCAACGCGCTGGCCGACCACGGACTGGTGCTCCAACACATGCACGAGCCTGCTCCTCCGTCGGGGTTCATGGCCGACGCCCCTGAATTCGTCGAGGCCCACACAGTGCCGCGGCTGCTCGCCCTTCGGCTCGAACGGGTGTCCCGGCCCTGACAATTGCGGTCTATTGCCCGGTCGAGCGGGACGACCGGATCCTGCGACATCGTCCGGTCCTGTGGGATACTCGAGGGAATGAAGCAGCTGCTGGTCATCACTGGACTCTCTGGGGCGGGCCGCTCGACCGCAGCCGGGGTCCTGGACGATCTGGGCTGGTTCGTGATCGACAACCTCCCGCCGACGCTGCTTCCCAAGGTGGTGGAACTGGCGACGTCCGTCGGCGGGCGCTACGACCGCGTGGCGTTGGCCATGGCCGGTTACGACAAGGAGATGGACGCCCAGATCCAGGCTCTGCGAGCCCTCATCGGCCGCGTACGCATCGTGTACCTGACTGCGTCGGTCGATGTCATCGTTCGACGCTACGAAAGTACCAAGCGTCGGCATCCGTTGTCCGAAGGCAGCCTGGTCGACGCCATCACCCGGGAGATGGAGATGTTGGCGCCGGTGAAGGCTGCTGCCGATCTGGTCATCGATACCACCGATCTCAATCCTCACCAGCTGCGCGAGCGCGTCACCAAGGAGTTCGGCGAAGAGGACCAATCGCCCGGCATGCGCATCAATGTGTCGTCGTTCGGGTTCAAACACGGTGTTCCGCTCGACGTCGACACGGTGATCGATTGCCGGTTCCTTCCCAATCCGTTCTGGGTGGAGGAGTTGCGTGACCAGTCGGGTCTCGACGCCGACGTTCGCGCCTACATTCTCGAGCGTGAGCAGACGCAGCGATTCCTCGATCGTCTGATGGGGCTGCTCGACGAACTCGTGCCGGCGTACGCCGACGAAGGCCGCTCCTATCTCAGCATCGCGTTCGGTTGCACGGGTGGTCGACATCGGTCGGTGGTCGTGGCCGAGAATGTCGCCGGTTTGCTCAAAGAGCGTGGCTGGACGCCGAGAGTGAATCATCGAGACATCGACCGCTGATCGCATGAACGGACCTCGTGTGGTGGCTCTCGGAGGAGGGCATGGGCTGGCAACCTCACTCCGCGCCGCGCGTTACTACGCCGGCGAGCTGACCGGCATCGTCTCGGTCGCCGACGATGGCGGCTCGAGCGGCCGACTGCGTCAAGAGCTCGGTGTGCCCGCACCTGGTGATCTGCGTCGCTGCCTGTCGGCTCTGGCGGCCGACGACTCGCTGTTGGCCCGCTCGCTCGAGCATCGTTTCGACCGGGGTTCGCTGCAGGGTCATCCCATCGGCAACCTGCTCATTGCCGGGCTCACCAGCGCTTGTGGAGATTTCGAGATCGCCGTTCGCGAGGTGGCTCGCCTGGTCGGCGCTCAGGGCGAGATCTACCCGGCGACCCGCGAGGCGGTCACGCTGCTGGCCGATTCCGATCAGGGAAGACTCTGCGGTCAAGTCACCATCGAGCGCGGGTCGAACATTCGCAACGTTCGTTTCGATCCGCCCGATCCGAGCGCACCCGAGGGTGCAGTCCAGGCAATCTTGGATGCAGATCAGATCATCATCGGACCGGGATCGCTGTACACGTCGGTGTTGGCAGCTGTCGTGGTGCCGGCGATTCGAGTGGCCCTCCTCCACACCAGGGCCCAGCGGGTCTTCGTCGCCAATATCGCCAATGACCGTGGACAAGCGCTGGGGTTCGATCTGCCCGAGCACGTCGAGGCCCTTCGCCGGCACGGCATCGTGATGGACGCGGTCATCGCTCCGCCCGGGACATTCAGGGTGACAGAGGTCGATGCCGAGGTCACATTGGCTGATGTCGCCGATATCGACAACTATCAGCACGATCCCCAGAAACTCGGAACCGTCCTCGCCGGCCTGCTCACCTACTAGGGTTGAAGCAGACGCGTGTTCGCTGTCTCCCATCTCACCCACCCAGAAACGAATGTGCAGTTCAGAAAGGCAATACCCACATGACGATTCGCGTCGGTATCAACGGTTTCGGTCGTATCGGACGGAACTTCTTTCGTGCCGCCAAGCAGAGGGGAGCCGACATCGACTTCGTTGCGGTCAACGACCTCGGCTCGCTTCAGACCATGGCTCACCTGCTGAAGTACGACTCGGTGCTCGGCCGCCTGCCCAATGAGATCACTGCGGTCGATGGGGGCATTTCGGTCGATGGCGATGTGCTCAAGGTGCTTGCCGAGAGGAACCCCCAGGATCTCCCGTGGGGCGATCTGGGAGTCGACGTGGTCATCGAATCGACCGGCATCTTCACCAGTCGCGATGCTGCGTCTGCGCACCTCGAGGGCGGGGCGCCGTTCGTCGTGGTGTCCGCGCCGTGCACAGCGGCCGACAACACGTTCGTTGTCGGCGTCAACGAGGACACGTTCGATCCGGCCAAGGACAAGGTCGTTTCCAACGCATCGTGCACCACCAACTGTTTCGTACCGATGGTGAAGGTGCTCGACGATGCCTTCGGCGTGAAGCAGGGCCTCATGACCACCATCCACGCCTACACCGGCGACCAGCAGCTGGTGGATGGCCCTCACTCAGACCTCCGTCGGGCCCGCGGCGCAGCCATCAACATCGTGCCCACCTCGACCGGCGCTGCCCGGGCCACCGGCCTGGTGCTCCAGGCGATGCAGGGCAAGCTGGACGGCACCTCGCTGCGGGTGCCGATTCCCACTGGGTCGATCACCGACTTCACTGCCGTCGTCAACGGTGAGCCGACCGTCGAGGAGGTCAATGCCGCTTTTGCCGCCGCTGCTTCGAGCGGCCGGCTCGCCGGTGTGCTCGACTACACCGAGGAGCCCATCGTCAGTTCCGACATCGTGACGTCGCCGGCTTCGTGCACGCTCGATGCCGGTCTGACGATGACCCAGGGGAGTCTGGTCAAGATCTTCGGTTGGTACGACAACGAGTGGGGCTACTCCAACCGCCTGGTCGAGATGGCGCTGATCGTCGGCGCCGCCAACCAGGGCTGAGGCGGACCACACCGGTGGCAATTTTCGGCGTTCCCGAACTCGAAGACCTCGGGGATCTCA
>JAHECQ010000235.1 GCA_024641625.1 Acidimicrobiales bacterium
ATGGTGGCCGTTCCTGACCTCGGCAACCTTCTTGTCGAGGATGCGATGGCGAAGTTGAAGAATCTCGGGCTGTCCGGGTCGGTGGTCGACAGGGTTCCGGTCGACGGCAAGGACGCGGGGCGCGTGTTGGATCAAGATCCGATCAGTGGCCAGGTTCCGATCGGATCGACAGTGAACCTGACTGTCGGCGTAGCCACCGCGTCTCCCGACACCCAGTCGATCACACTCACACATTGGGGAGTGATGGCGGGCTCGCACGAGATCTGGTTCAGCGAATCGCAGGACTCGGCGGCCCGTTCCTTCGAGTCAATATTCGGTTGGCCGGAGGTCGTCATCGACAACAGGACAGCGACGGCCGATCTGTACGGTGTGTGTTCGGGTCAGCGGTACAGAGTCCTTCTGTACCCCTCCGAGTTCTTCGCAGTGTTCGCGTTCAGCAACTGGTTGGACCAGTGGTCCTTCGTCGGCTGGCACGTCTCGGTCGACGAGTTCATCACCGAGCACAGCGTGCGAATTGGACAGTCGGCAGGTGAAGTGATCGAGCGGATGTCGGGTGATTTTGCGATCCTGGACAGATCCTCGATTGGAGTCAACGAAATCGAATTTCAGGCGATGGACTACCCGTACGGGTCGATCACGGTCGGGTTCGCTGGGACAACGGTTGCCGGATCGGTAGCCGACTCACTGGTCGGTGGTGCCTGCACGGTGTATGGCGACTGACCACGGGTCTGGTCAGTGCACCACACACCACTCCCCCGACCTGTCCGCCGGTCGGGCTCAGCGTCTTCTGGGTGACACGACGTCCATCGCCGTTCAGGCACGGGAGATCGTCGGCACCGGATGCACCCCGACGTCAGCCGCCGACGGCTCGGACGGCTCTACGCTGAGCCCGATGACGGTCGTGGACATCCAGCTCAGCCCGGCCGATACCGACTGGGCCACGTTGCGGGCAGCGACGATCGAGGCCGAGCGGCGCGGCTACGGGGCGGCGATGGTGTTCGACCATCTGGCCGGCACACCACTCGGTGGCAGCACGATGCTCGAATGCTTCGTCCTCCTGGGGGCAATGGCCGAGGCCACAACGACGATCGAACTCGGCGCCATGGTCGCGAACGTCTGGAACCGCCAGGTCGGCACTCTCGTCACGGCGGCAGCGTCAGTGGCGTTGCTGTCGGGACGTCCCTTCCACTTCGGGATCGGGGCCGGCACCTCCCCCACCAGCCACTGGGCGACCGAGCAGCGCGCTGTCGGCGGGCACGTCGAGCCGTCGCTCGATGTACGCCACCAACGCGTGTTGGAAGTGCTCGATCTCGCCGGCCGCGAATGGATCGACGAACCACGTTCGGAGACACTGGCGACGTTCCCGCGGCCCTCTCCCCCGCCACTCCGGATCGTCGGTGTCAACAGCGAACGCCTCAGTCGTCTCGCCGGTCGGTTCGCCGACGGGGTCAACGTCCCGTGGCGACATCCGCACCGCGACCAGTTCTTGGCTGCCGCCAACGAGACAGCCGGTGAGCGCAACTTCCTGCGCACCGCCTACACCACCTTCGACCGCTCCCTGCTCGATCCCACCCATCCTGACCGAATCGTCATGACGGAATGGGGGATCGATCGCCTCGTGCTCTCCGTGTTCGGCTCGCTCGACGCCTGGCTGGCCGACCCGATCGGCGCCGACGGCACCGATCGGTAGCCAGATGAGAGCTGCCGGGTCTGCTGTCCGCGGCCGGCGAGGGTGTAGCGTTCGTCTTGTCGCAGAACCCGCTCGGGAGAGTCGGCATCACAGCCAGTGATGACGGCGCCGAAGGAGCAACCACCCCGGAATCTCTCAGGCACACGGACCGGTCGGGCGAGGCAACGCTGGAAAGCAGGAGCTGTTCGCATCTCCTCGCCGACGGGGAAAGCCCACGTCCGTGGGTGAAACTCTCAGGTACCGATGACAGCGGGGGCACGAACGAACGATGCCTATCGGAGGTCCTGTGTCGACGCCATTCAACCAACTGCTCAACGCCGACGACTTCGTCACCAGGCACATCGGCCCACGGGCTGCGGACCTGGCGAAGATGCTGTCGGTGATCGGGGTCGACAGCATCGACCAGCTGATCGACGAGACCGTGCCGCCCGCGATCCGGCTCGATGCCGAGCTCGACATGGAGGGGCCCCGAACCGAATCTGAGGTGCTGGCCGAGCTGCGCTCGATCGCCGACCAGAACCACACGATGACCAATCTGATCGGGATGGGCTACTACGGCACCATCACTCCCCCGGTGATTCGCCGCAATGTGCTGGAGAGCCCGGCCTGGTACACCGCCTACACGCCGTACCAGCCGGAGATCAGCCAGGGCCGGCTCGAAGCGTTGCTCAATTTCCAGACCATGGTGTGCGACCTGACCGGGCTCGACCTCGCCAACTCGTCGCTGCTCGATGAGGCCACCGCTGCTGCCGAGGCGATGTCGCTGGCGCGCCGTGTCACTCGCGGCGACCGCGCCCGCTTCTTCGTACACCAGGACGTACACCCCCAGACGCTCGCCGTGCTTCGCACTCGCGCCGAACCGGTCGGTGTCGAGGTCGTGGTCGGCGGGCTCGACTCGCTGGCAGGAGAGGGATTCTTCGGGGCTCTGTTCAGCTACCCCACGTCCAGCGGGGCGATCATCGATTGGACCGCGGCGATCGACCAGACTCACGAGCTCGGAGCGCAGGCGATCGTGGCCACCGATCTGTTGGCGTGTGTGTTGCTGCAGTCGCCGGGCGCACTCGGCGCCGACATCGCCGTCGGATCGGCACAACGGTTCGGCGTGCCGATGGGGTACGGCGGCCCGCATGCCGGGTTCATGGCGGTTCGCGAGTCGGCGGCCCGTTCGCTGCCGGGCCGATTGGTGGGTGTCAGCACCGACACGGCAGGGCGCCCGGCGCTCCGGTTGGCGCTCCAGACCCGCGAGCAGCACATCCGACGCGAGAAGGCAACCTCCAACATCTGTACGGCCCAGGTACTGCTGGCGAATATCGCCGGACTGTACGCCGCGTGGCATGGTCCCGATGGGCTGCGCCGGATCGCCCAGCGCGTGCACGCCCTCACCACCATCGTTGCCGGCCACCTGTCCGCCCATGGGGTCGCGATCGACAACTCGACCTGGTTCGACACGCTCACCGTGGTCGGCGTCGATGCCGATGCCGTGGTCACTGCGGCCGAGCAGGTCGGTATCAACCTGCGCCGGGTCGGCGACTCGTCGGTCGCCTTCAGTTTCGACGAGACCACCACCTTGGCGGTCGCCTCTCAGGTGGTCTCCTGCTTCGGTGCAGCGCCGCTCGGCGACGTCATCGAAGCACCAACGGCGATCCCCCAGGCACTCCTTCGCGCCGGCGAGATCCTCCCGCAGGGCGTGTTCCACAATCACCAGAGCGAACATCAGATGCTGCGTTACCTGCGGAGGCTCTCCGATCGTGACCTGGCGCTCGACCGCACCATGATCCCGCTCGGATCGTGCACCATGAAACTCAACGCCACCAGCGAGATGGAGCCCATCTCCTGGCCTGAATTCGCCGACGTCCATCCCTTCGCCCCCGACCATCAAACCGTCGGGTACCGCACGATCATCACCGATCTCGAGCAGAGCTTGGCCGAGATCACCGGCTACGACGCCGTCAGCCTGCAACCCAACGCAGGTAGCCAGGGCGAGTTCGCGGGACTGCTGGCGATCCGGGCCTACCACCGCAGCCGCGGTGACGAGCAGCGCACGATCTGCCTGATTCCGGCCAGCGCTCACGGAACCAATGCGGCGAGCGCCGTGATGGCCGGAATGGATGTGGTGGTGGTCGCATGCGACGACGAGGGCAACGTCGACTTCACCGACCTGGCTGCCAAGATCGAGGCGTGCGGCGACCGTCTGGCCGCCATCATGGTGACCTATCCATCGACCCACGGGGTGTTCGAACTCGGCATCAGCACGTTGTGCGCCATGATCCACGACGCCGGCGGTCAGGTGTACGTGGACGGCGCCAACCTCAACGCCCTCGTCGGTCTGGCCAAGCCCGGGCGATTCGGTTCGGATGTCAGTCACCTCAACCTGCACAAGACATTCTGCATCCCGCATGGCGGCGGCGGTCCGGGCGTCGGTCCGATCGGGGTCCGCCAACATCTGACACCGTTCTTGCCGGGCGATCCGCTCGGTGACGCCACCCAACCGGCCGGACCGGTGTCAGCCGCCAAGTTCGGGTCAGCCGGCATCCTCCCGATTCCTTGGGTGTACCTGAAGCTGATGGGTGGGACCGGCCTGCGACGCGCCACGGAGGTGGCGATCACCAGCGCCAACTACGTGGCGACCCGGCTGGCGCCTGCGTTCCCGGTGCTCTACACCGGCGCCAACGGCAGGGTCGCCCACGAGTGCATCATCGACCTGCGCCAGATCACACACACCACCGGGGTCACGGTCGACGACGTGGCGAAACGACTTATCGATTATGGGTTCCACTCCCCCACGATGAGCTTTCCGGTGACGGGCACGCTGATGATCGAGCCGACCGAGAGCGAGGATCTCGGCGAGCTCGATCGCTTCTGCGATGCCCTGTTGTCGATCCGCACCGAGATCGATCGGATCGCGGACGGGTCGGCTGTTCTGGAGACGAGCGCCTTGCGGATGGCCCCCCACACGATCGCCGATCTGCTGGCCGATGCCGACCGGGCCTACACCCCCGAACAAGCGGCGTTCCCGCTGAGCTCGCTGAGGGCCGACAAGTACTTCCCACCGGTCTCACGGATCGACGGCGCGTACGGGGATCGCCATCTCGTGTGCAGCTGCGAACCGCTCGAGGCGTACGCCACCACCCTGTGACCGGGCGGCGAACCTGGCCGGTCAGCACGCGGTTCGGGCGATGCTCCGGTTCTGACCGTCTGGCCGCACTAGCCTGCGAACGATGAACGACGACTTCGGACGATCTGACGGTTTCGCTGATGTGCTGAACCTGCTGGCAGCACCGCTCGCCGGCGGAATCCGAACCTTCGAGCAGATCAAGCGCGGCTCGGACGAGTTGATGAAGTCGATCGAGAACCTCAACCGCACCATGGAGAACCTCAACGAGGCGGCGACTCGCATCAACGGCCTGCTCGGCGACATCGAAGGGCCGATCCGGGCGATGATGCCGCAGATCACCCGGTCCGTGAAGGCCGCCGACGAGATGTCACGTCTGTTGGAGGCGCCGGTGCGGGCAGCGGCTCCGAACATCGAGCGGATGGTGGAAGCGCTCAGCTCCCCCGGGTTCGCCACCTTGCCGAACCAACTCGGCGACTTCATGGGGGCGGTTGGCGAGATGTCCAAGCGGCTGGCGCCCTTGACCGCTCTGGCCGAGAACGCAGGCGGTCTGTTCGGCGGGTTCCGGTTCCCTGGTACGGGTTCGGGCCGACCGTCGACGCCGGAACCGACGCCGCCTACCCCACCCGCTGCGCGTCAGCCTGCCAAGAAGACCACCGCCAAGAAGACCACCGCCAAGAAAAGCTCGGCCAAGAAGACCACCGCCAAGAAGACCACCGCCAAGAAAAGCTCGGCCGGTTCGTAGGCGCTCAGACGAAGGGCATCGGCACGACCGTGCCGGTCAACCGCGAACCGCGAACGTCGACCTCGACCAGGTCGCCCACGGCGATCGTCGGGTCGATGAACGCCATGGCGATCCCGTGACCGAGCACTGGCGAGAAGTTCCCTGAGCTGACCGTTCCGACCTCGGCACCATCACGCCACACCGTGCAGTCGGTCCGCGGGGGCCGACGGCCCTCGGTCGAGATGCCACGCAGCCTGCGTGCAACCCCCCGGTCGCGCTCGTCGAGCAGTGCCTGGCGTCCACGAAATGCAGGCTTCTCGAATGCCACGACCCAGGACAATCCCGCCTGCAACGGGGTGATGCCAGGACCCAGTTCGTGCCCGTGCAGCGGCAAGCCGGCCTCGAGTCGCAAGGTGTCGCGGGCCCCGAGCCCGGCGGGGGCCACGCCGGCCTCCGTGAGCGCCGCCCAGAGCGAGGGCGCGTCGGCAGCGGGCACGGCGATTTCGAGACCCTGCTCACCGGTGTACCCGGTGCCGGCGACGACCACGGGAGTGCCTGCCCATGTGCAGTGGGCGACGCGGAACCGACCGACGGCCGCGGCTTCCGGGAAGACGGTTCCGACCAGTTCACGAGCGGTTGGGCCCTGCACGGCGATCACGGCTCGCGTCGAGGTGATGTCGGTGCCGCCGATCGCATCGGTGACTCGATCGGTGTTGGAGGCGTTCGGCATCACGTCGAACACCAGGTCGTCTCCGGGGTGCCACCACACGATGATGTCGTCGAGCACG
>JAHECQ010000236.1 GCA_024641625.1 Acidimicrobiales bacterium
CTCGATGATGTGACCGGCCACCACCGCACCGGCCAGCGCGTCCCAGTCGTCACGCTTCCATGCATGGTGCCAGGCGGCTGGTCCGCACACCACCGCGGCGTCGGTGACGCGGCCGGTGATCACGATGTCGGCGCCCTGGTTCAATGCTTCGACGATGCCCCAACCACCGAGATAGGCGTTGGCGGTGATGAAGCGGGAGATGTCGCCCACCGGCGAGCCGTCCTCGAAATGTGCGAGATCGATGCCCGCATCCACCAGCTCGGCCAGACGCGGCAGGAGGTCATCACCGTTGACGTAGGCAATGCGCGGGCTGAGGCCGAGCTTGGCGGCAACCTCGGCCACCGCGTCGGCGCATCCGTCGGGATCGAGCCCGCCCGCATTGCTGACGACCTTGATCCCCCGGTCGAGGCACTGGCCCATCACCTGTTCCATCTGCTTCACGAACGTCCCGGCGAAACCGCCTCCGGGACGCTTCTCTCGAGTCCGGGCAAGGATGAGCATCGTGAGCTCGGCCAACCAGTCGCCGGTCAGGACGTCGATGCGACCCCCCTCGACCATCTCCTTGGCCGCCGACAGTCGGTCGCCGTAGAAACCGGAACAGTTTGCGATGCGGATCGGAGCACCAGGATCAGCCATGCCCCGAACCGTACCGAACGCCTCGGACGCGATCCCAACCGACACCCGCTCCCAGACCCGCAACCGTGTGCACTTTCACCCTGCCAGGCGGCCACAAGTGCACACAGTCGGCCGGAGGAGTGCTGCCGGCCGGAGGAGTGCTGCCGGCCGGAGGAGTGCTGCCGGCCGGAGGAGTGCTGCCGGCCGGAGGAGTGCAGCCCGGGGTGCAGCCGTTACGGGAGGCGGGGAGGCACATCGATGACCGCCAGGTCGTCGGCGGCGACGACATCGGGGTGGAAGCGAGACGCCTCCTCGGCGAAGGCCTGATTGTCGCCGTAGCGGGCGGAGAAGTGGGTGAGCAGGAGGCGACGGGCTCCAGCCGCTGCGGCCAATTTGCCCGCCTGGCCGGCAGTGAGATGTCCGAAGCGTTGGGCCAAGGCCTCGTCCCGGTCCAGGAAGGTCGACTCGCACACCAACAGATCGACCCCGCGAGCCAGCTCGATCGCGGCGTCGCACCACCGGGTGTCCATCACGAACGCCATCGACTGTCCTTGCCGCTCGACCGACACCTGGTCGATGGTCACCGGACCCCGATCGGTCGACAGGACACCCTGCAGCTCGAGACGAGCGACATCGGGACCGGCAATCCCGAAGTGGGCCAGCGCTCGAGGATCGAATCGGCGAGCGGACTGCTCGGTGAAGCGATACCCGAAGGCGGTCACCCGATGGTCGAGCCGACCGGCGCTCACGGTCAAGGGCCCCAGCTGGGCGACCGGTCCGGCCGACGAGATCGGGTGAAGGCGCAGATTCGACGTGTCGTGGTAGATCGAGGCGCTTCGAAGGCGTTCGAGATACTCCCAGCCATCGGCGGGAAAGAAGATGGGCAGCGGCGGAAGTCCGTCAGGGCGTGAGGGATCGACCGAGGCGGTGCGGGCATCGAGCGCCCGACGCTGGATGACCCCCGGCAGCCCGAGGCAGTGATCACCGTGGAAGTGGGTGATGCAGACGGCGGTGGCCCGAGCAATCGAGACACCGCCGAAGATGCATTGCCGCTGCGTTCCTTCGCCGGGGTCGAACAGCACGAGCTGATCGTCCCAGCGGAGGGCACAGCTGTTGTGTGATCGTTGCCGAGTAGGTGCCTGGCTGGCGGTGCCGAGGACCAGGATCTGTCGAGCGCTCACCGAGATGATGCTAGACGACCACGGTCCGGCCGAGCTCCCGGGAAGGCTGATGGCGACCTTGCGTCCCTCCTCGCCGAACACGCTGACCCCCAAGGTCGGTCAGCGACTTCTCGACGCAGAACCGCTGGGGACTACGGTGGCGCCATGCGCGCAGGAATCATCTCCGGTCTCCGATCCTTCGAACTCATCGACGTCCCCGAACCGACACCCCTTCCCGAACAGGCCGTGGTGCAGATCCGACTCTGCGGCGTCTGCGGGAGCGACGTTCACGCCTACGTCGAAGGGTGGAACTACGCACCCTCGCTGTGCGGGCATGAATGGGTCGGCGAGGTCGTCGCCCTCGGCGCCGAGGCGGCCGACACCAAGGGCGGTCCACGAGAAGGGGACCTGGTGATGGCCGGCATCGCTCCGGGTTGTGGTCGGTGCGACTACTGCCGAGTGGGTCAGCCTCAGTACTGCAAGCCGGCGTTCCGGGAGTACAACGGCCTGGGCGACCACCCCTCGCCCAACGGTGGCTTTGCGGCGTTCATCGGCGTCGATGCCCGCCGACTGGCGATCCTGCCCCCGGGCATGACCGCCGCGGAGGGGGCCATCGTCGAACCCGCCTCGGTTGCCTTCCACGCGGTGCGCCAGTCCGGCATGCGGCCCGGAGACGCTGTCGCCGTCGTGGGCGCCGGCCCCATCGGGCAGCTGGCCGCCCAGTGCGCCCGTGTGGCGGGGGCACGGCTGGTGGTCGTCGTGGAGCCCGATCAGGCACGCCGGGACAAGGCGGTGACCCTCGGCGCCGACGTCGGCCTCGACGGCGGTGGCGAGACGCGGGCGAAGGTGCGGGAGCTCACCGGTGGCCTCGGGGTCGATGTGGCCTTCGACGCCGCCGGCGTGCCTCAGACGCTCGAGGCCTCCATCGATTTGCTTCGCCGTGGCGGCACCGTGTGCCTCGTAGGGGCCACCAGCCGCCCGGCCGAGGTCCGAACCAACCGTTGGATGGCCAAGGAGCTCAGGTTGATCACCTCGATGGTGTTCACCCGTGACGAGGCCACGACCGTCGGAAGGCTCATCGCCGAGGGTCGCCTGCCCGCCGCTGGGCTGCACGAGGGCACCATCGGACTCGACGACCTGGGTGCCACCATCACCGGCATGGCCGACCGCGAGATCACCGCCCTCAAGCTGATGGTCGATCCGACAATGTAGATCCGGCACTGGAGGCCCGACCCCGACAGGTCCAAACCCTCTCGAGGACTATCCGGGGCCGGGTTCCATCGTCTACAACTGTGCGGTGGCAGTGATCAGATCGACACTCGAGGTGTCCGACGCGACGTTCCGGAAGAATCGCGACGACATGCTCGAACAACTCAGCATCATCGCAGACCTCCAGGCCGAGGCGGCGGCCGGCGGCGGGCCGGCAGCCATGGAGCGCATGCGCAGCCGTGGCAAACTGCCGGTACGTG
The DNA here is from genome assembly GCA_024641625.1 of Acidimicrobiales bacterium. Classification (GTDB taxonomy): domain Bacteria; phylum Actinomycetota; class Acidimicrobiia; order Acidimicrobiales; family SZUA-35; genus JAHECQ01. Next base: position 3,245 of record JAHECQ010000236.1, read on the forward strand.
AGCGAATCCAGGCGGTGCTCGACCCCGACGCACCGTTCTACGAGATCAGCTCGTTGGCCGCCTACTGTTCCAACTACACCGTCGGCGCCGGACTGGTGATGGGCATCGGTGTCATCAACGGCGTCGAGTGCATGATCGAGGGCAACGACCCAACGGTGCTGGGCGGCGCCATCACCTCCTTCGCCGGCAAGAAGATCATGCGAGCCATCCAGATCGCCCGCGAGAACCGTCTGCCCTACATTCAGTTCGTCGAGTCCGCCGGCGGGGACCTGCGGGGTGACGACGACCCCGAACGCCAGATGCGCGAACAGACCGACCACTTCGGCGAGACCGGTCGTCTGTTCTACGACGTGACGGAGCTGTCGAAGATGGGCATCCCGTCGGTGGCCGTCGTCTTCGGCTCCTCCACCGCCGGTGGCGCCTACCAACCCGGCATGAGCGACTACAACATCTTCATCAAGGAGCAGTCGAAGGTCTTCCTCGGTGGCCCGCCGTTGGTGCAGATGGCCACCGGCGAGATCTCCGACGACGAGACCCTCGGTGGCGCGCAGATGCACGCCGAGGTGTCGGGCCTCGCCGACTACCTCGCCGAGGACGAACTCGACGCGCTCCGCATCTGCCGCGAGGTCGTGGGCCACCTGAACTACCGCAAACGCGGCTACGGCGCCAAGGCCGGGTGGTCCGAACCGATCTACGACCCCGAAGAACTCCTCGGGCTCATGGCTCGGGACCTCTACGCCTTCGTCGACGTCCGCGAGGTCATCGCCCGGGTGGTCGACGCAAGCGAGTTCGAGGAGTTCAAGGCTCGCTACGGCACCACGGTCATCTGCGGTTGGGCCACCGTGTGCGGCTATCCGGTCGGCATCATCGGCAACAACGGGCCACTGTTCTCGGAGAGCTCGAACAAGGCGGCGCAATTCATCCAATTGTGCAACCAACAGGACATCCCGATCGTGTTCATGCACAACATCACCGGCTACATGGTGGGTCGGGACTTCGAACACGGCGGCATCGTGAAGAACGGCTCCCGCATGATCAACGCGGTGTCGAACTCGATGGTCCCCCACCTCTCGATCGTGCTCGGATCCAGTTACGGCGCCGGCAACTACGGCATGTCGGGACGCGGGTTCAACACCCGGTTCACCTACCTCTGGCCCACGGCCAAGATCGCCATCATGGGCCCCAAGCAGATTGCCGGCGTCATGTCACTGGTTCGCCGGGCCCAGGCCGCCCGCAAGGGTGGCACCTTCGACGAAGAGGCCGATGCCAAGATCACCGCCACGGTCGAGCACTACCACGAGCTCAAGTCGCTGGCCCTCTACGCAACCGGCCGGGTGGCCGACGACGGCATCATCGATCCCCGCGACACCCGCCAGGTGTTGGCGATGTCGCTCTCGGTCTGTCACACCAACGACGTCAAGGGAGCGGAGGGCTTCGGTGTCTTCAGGTAATCCAGTGGCTTCTGCCAATCCGGAGTCCTCGGTTCGATCACACCCGATCATGCGACTGCTGGTGGCCAATCGCGGCGAGATCGCTCGTCGCATCTTCCGTACCGCGTCGGCCATGGGAATCGAAACCGTGGCCGTCTACGCCGATGGCGACATCGACGCGCCCTTCGCACGCGAGGCCGACCAGGCGGTGGCGCTCGGCGGGCGATCGGCCACCGACTCCTACCTCGACGGAACGAAGGTGCTCGAGGCCGCCCGTCGGGTGGGTGCCGACGCCATCCATCCCGGCTACGGCTTCCTGTCGGAGAACGCCGCCTTCGCCCAAGCGGTCATCGACGCCGGCATCGTCTGGGTCGGCCCGCCACCCACCGCCATCGCGGCCATGGGTGACAAGCTCGAGGCCAAACGCTTGATGGTGGCCTCCGGTGTGCCGACGTTGCCGTCGGTGGAGTTGCACGATCACACCGACGTGGACGCCGAGGCGGCCGCCATCGGCTACCCCGTCCTCATCAAGGCCGCGGCCGGCGGCGGCGGCAAGGGCATGCGTGTCGTGCATGCTCCCGATGGTCTCGCTGCGGCCATCGAGGGGGCGCAGCGCGAGGCGTTGAACTCCTTCGGCAACGCCACCGTCTTCCTCGAGAAATACCTGCCGGCGCCGCGCCACGTCGAAATCCAGGTGCTCGGCGACCAGCACGGCAATCTCGTGCATTGCTTCGAACGGGAATGCTCGATCCAGCGCCGCCATCAGAAGGTGGTCGAAGAAGCCCCCAGCCCGGCCGTCACCCCGGAGATCCGGGCGGCCATGGGCGCCACCGCCATCGAGGCGGTTCGGGCCATCGGGTACTCCTCGGCCGGCACCGTCGAGTTCCTGCTCGACGACGAGGGCGGCTTCTACTTCCTCGAGATGAACACCCGCCTGCAGGTCGAACACCCGGTCACCGAGGAGATCACCGGCCTCGATCTCGTGCGCCAACAGATCCTCGTGGCCTCCGGCGAGCCGCTCGGATTCGATCAGGACGACCTTGCCATCTCCGGTCATGCCATCGAGGTGCGCCTGTACGCCGAGGACCCCTCCAACGACTTCCTCCCCGCCGTGGGCACCCTGGATCGTTGGGCTCCACCGTCGCATCCCGTCGCCCGCTTCGATTCCGGGGTCGAGACCGGCTCGGCGGTCGGCGTCGAGTTCGACCCGATGCTGGCCAAGGTCATCGTCCATGGGCCGACCAGGGTCGAGGCGGCGCGGCGCCTGGCGCTCGTCCTCGAGCGGATGACCATCGCCGGGGTCACCACCAACCGGGACTTCCTGGTGGCCACGCTGCGTCACGACGCCTTTCTGGCCGGCGACACCCACACCGACTTCATCGAGCGCTTCCAGCCTGCGTCACGGTTCTCCCCGTCGCCGGCCACCCTCGACAGGGCGCTGGTGGCTGCCGCCATGTGGAACCAGGCGGCCAACCGACGTCGGGCGAGTGTGCTCGGCTTCATGCGCACGGGCTTTCGGAACTCCGTCATGCCTCCGCAACAACTGCGCTTCGACCTCGTCGGTCGCCCGGTCGACGACGCCGGCGACGAGGTGTCGATCTCGTATCGGTCGGAGCGCGGGGGTTCGTTTGCG
>JAHECQ010000237.1:0-5881 GCA_024641625.1 Acidimicrobiales bacterium
CGGGATGCCGGATTGCTGTGACGACGTCGGAACGGGCCGATCTCCAACAGTTCGCTGCTGCCCGGTTGTGGGCGGTCCATCGATTTCCGTATCTCGCATCCGCAGTCTTCGCCGTCTCGCTGCACAAGATCGATGACCTCGGAGGTCTGCAGGTCGATGAGTCATGGCGCCTCTACGCCGATCCCGAGCTGGTATCGACCTGGCCGGTCGATGCTCTGGGCGGCGAACTGCTCCACCTGACTGCGCATCTCCTCCGAGACCATGCGGCGCGCGCTCAACCACTCGGCCTGGGCGACGCCGCGGAACTGGAGCACTGGATCGATGCCGCCGATGCCGAGATCGGCGACGATTTCCCTGATGACCTGCCGCGGGCTCGTCCGGCCGTGACCGCAGAGATGCTGGGGGAACGAGACGGTCGGTTGGCCGAGCATTACTATCTGCGGGGCCACCCGCGTCGCCTGGGGGTCGAGTCGGTGGAGCAGCTCCATGATTGCGGCAGCGGAGCCCACGGCCACCACCATCCATGGGAACTTCCGCCGCCATCGATGGGGAATCGGGGTGCGGCATCGGCCGGCGGATTGGCACGCGAGGAGCAAGATCTGATTCGCCAGCAGGTGGCGCACGCGATCCTGGCCGATGCCCAGGCGCCGGATTCCCTCCGACGGTGGGCCGATTCGTGGCGGCGACCCACCGTCGATTGGCGTTCGGCGTTGGCGGCCGAGCTACGCCGTGGGGTTTCGGCGGCCCGCGGCGCGGTCGATTACACCTACCGCCGCCCATCGCGTCGGGCCGCCGGCCTTGCCCAGCAGGGCCATGGAGACGTGGTGCTCGCGTCGCTCCGGGACCCGGCCATCGAGGTCGCCATTGTCTGCGACACCAGCGCCTCGGTTTCGTATGCGCTGTTGGGTGCTGCCCTCGCCGAGGTCGACAGCTTGGTGCACTCGACCGGAGTGGCTCGGGCAACGGTGGTTGCCTGTGATCATGCCGTTCGTGCCACCGAGCGGATCCGGCGGACCGAGGACATCGTTCTGCTCGGAGGCGGAGGAACCGATCTGACCCTTGGCATTTCGGCGGCTACCGAACTTCGCCCTCGGCCACAGGTGATCGTGGTGTTGACCGATGGCTTCACGCCCTGGCCCGAGCGTGCCCCCGAGCGTACGCAGGTGGTGGTGGGCCTGCTCGGGAGTCTCGGCTCCCTCCTCGACGAGGGCGGCGAGAGACCGCCGGCGTGGGCCCGTACGGTGGAGATCATTGCACCGTGAGATCGGGTTGCATCGAGACCGTGGGACTGGGCTGCATTGAGGTGGTGTGACGCAGCGTCCGAGCTGACGATCGAAATTGCCTGCGGGGCGACCGGCGAACCTCATGTCATGCGTTGGGTCGAGGGGCAGCTGCAGCTCGATCAGCATCCTGACCTCGACGCCGAATTGGCGCTGATCGCCTTTGGTGGGGCCGAAGTCCCCTGCATGAGCCGCTACCGATTGTGGACGGATGCGCTGGCCGACGGCGGCTTCTTGGGGGAGTGGTACGACGGCGAGTTCGATCGCGCTCGGCGATGGTGGTTGGCCATGGCCCTCGAGCGGATGCGAAACGAGGGATTCCACGAGTTCTTGCGTGAGATCCCCCTGGCCCGGGCGCGACGAATGGGTCAGTTCCTGACCGAGTTCCCCGACGCATGGATCGATCGGGCGGCGTGCACCGTGGCCGCATCGAGGAGCGTTCTGTCAGAGCCGAACGATCGGGTCGACGCCCTGCTACGCGCAGCTACGGCCCGGCGGTTACGACACGGTTTCGCCTTGTCGATCGGAGGTCGGCATGTGCCCCTGGGAGCGGCCGCCTTGGTCCCGTTGTCGGTGACCGTCGATCCGTTCTCGGTCGGGTCCCGGCAACGAGTCGCGGTCGAAGGGCGATTGGAGGGTCGCACGAGTCAGGCCCGGCTGGTGGTCGACAGCCGTTGGCTCGCCGACGTGTGGGGCGCCGGTGCCCAGGTCATCGAGGGTGACCTGGTGCTGGCGCTCGAGTATGGCGTCGAGCATCACCCGGTGCCCGACCACCCGGTGCCCGAGCGTCGATCGACGTCGCGGGCGGCGACCGCGTGGGTGGTTCGATGGGAGGCCAAGTCGGACGAACCCGGCCGGGCGATGACCGCGCGGTTGACCTCCGTCGAGGTCGAGCACGATCGGGTTGTTGGCTGGCGGGTCAGCGAGGAGAGGCGGCCCGAGGCTCAGTAGGCGTACTGGTTGACCCGACACTGGGCCTGGGTCAACCCCTTGCCCCGGACGATCGAGGGATCGAGCCAGCTGTCCCAGGCCTCGGGCTCGTAGCCGTACGCCAGCTCGTCCCGGGCCGACTCGAGTTGCGTCCGATTGATCCAACGGCCCTTGTAGGCCACCGGGAACCCGAGCCCGGTGAGGTCGTAGGCGTAGAGCCGGCACAGACCGGCGCCCTCGTCGTAGTCGCCGACGTAGGAGGCCCAAGGCGTCTCGATCCGAAGGCGTTCCCGCAGCGCGGCCTGGAGGGACGCGAGGTAGTTGCCACGGTCCCAGTCGGCAATGGCTTCCTCGACGAACACCGGACCACCCGGCAGCTCCAGTCGGCCATCGGGGCCGGTCATCACCAGGATCTCGGACTCGCCGCCGGCTGTCTCGCGCGTGAGCAACAGTCTGGTGGTGAGGACGGGCTTGTCGGAGTGGACGGCGATGACGGACCGACCTTCGGGGGTGAGAGCTTGGTGGACGTCATTGTCGTACAGGTAGTAGCCGGTGGCCGGTGGCGCATCAGCTGCGGCGTACTTGTTGAACGCTCCGCTTCGGGAGTGGTCCGAGGTGTTGCCCGAGGCGCGGTGCCAGGTGTGCATGTTCATGATGAGTAGATCGCCGCGCTGCAGACCAGGGTCGATGTAGTCGTCCTCGGAAGGCTTGATGGCGGGCGCCACCGACAACGGACGCTCGGGGCCTGCAGAGATGCGATCGAGCCGATGGGAGCCCGGGGCAACGAACAGCTGGCCGGCAGCGCTGTCGAAGTCACAGAAAGGCACGATGGTGAAGGCCCAGTTCATGGACGAGCCGACCGGCCGCCAACGCTTGTAGTCGTTGTGAGAGGGGATGCCGGGGCCTCCGGGCGTGCGTTCGTAGATGACGTAGGTGGTCAGGCGAGGATCGCCCCCGAGGGCATCGCCGACGGCGGAGGTGATGACGGGGTGTTCGGCCAGGAAGGCAAGGTCGGGATCCTTCAGACAGTTGTTGGCCAGCGTGTACCGACCAGGCTCGGGGTAGTTGAGCGCCTTGACGTCGTAGAGCGTGCCGTCGAGGGGTGGGTTGCGGGCGAAGCCCGTTTCGAGACGGGTGATCTCGGCATCGGCGAAGGCCCCACGCAAGACCACGAATCCATCGCGTTCGTAGTCGGCGAGCTGGTGGGGGGTGAGCCCTTTGGTCGCGACGGTGGCGAGTCCTTTGCCGGGTGCAGTGGTCATGGCAAATCGTCCCACGGATCGCCTCACGGACTCCAACGCGACTAGAACCAAAGGGCGGCAGGTCGCATACGACAAGCCACGAGCCAGTCAGTACGAGCCAGTCAGTACGAGCCAGACAGTACGAGCCAGACAGTACGAGCCAGACAGGGGCAAGCATGGGTGCATTGGATGGACGCGTGATCATCGTGACCGGCGGCGGGCGTGGCGTGGGCCGCGAGCACGCCCTGCTGTTCGCTCGGGAGGGTGCGAAAGTTCTGGTGAACGATCTCGGATCCGCCCAGGACGGCACGGGTGCCGATCTCGGCCCGGCGGCCGAGGTGGTGGCCGAGATCGAGGCCCACGGTGGTGAGGCGGTGGCCAACGGGGATTCGGTTTCCGATTGGGAAGGCGCGCAGCGCATGATCAACCAGGCCATCGAGACCTTTGGTGATCTGCACGGTGTGGTCAACAACGCCGGCATCCTGCGCGACCGAATGCTGGTGAACATGACCGAGGCCGAGTTCGACGCGGTCATCGACGTCCACCAGAAGGGCACCTGGATGATGATGCGTCATGCTGCGGCCTACTGGCGAGAAATGGTGAAGGCCGGCAAGGAGGTCAAGGCGTCCATCGTCAACACATCGTCCACTTCGGGCCTGCACTCGAATCCCGGACAGATCAACTACGGCGGAGCCAAGGCGGCCATCGCCACGATGTCGATCATCGCGGCCAGGGAGCTGGCCCGGTATGGGGTTCGGGTCAACGCCATCGCCCCCTCGGCACGGACCCGGATGACGTTGGCGACCCCCGGTCTCGGTGAGCGCATCAAGGAACCGGAGGACGGCTCGTTCGACGTGTGGGATCCGGCCAACATCTCGCCGTTGGTGGCGTGGCTGTGTGCCGAGGACTGCCCGGCGACGGCGCAGGTCTACTGGGTGGGCGGTAGCCGTATCGGCCGTTATCAGGAGTGGACCCAGGCCGACCTGGCGGTCAACGACGACGCCTGGACGGTGGCGAGCGTGGCCGAGGCCGTCGGCGGTTGGCAGACTGCTCATGTCAACACCCGCGCCCTTCGCATCACGGGCTCGGAGAAGATCTGATTCGTCCCGCCGCCAGGAGTTGGCCGGACCCCGGGCACTGAGCGATGATCAAAGACCAGCTCAGTCAGCGCTGAACCAACGTACAAGGGGAATCTCATGGCCCGTTCCATCGAAACCGGCAGCGAGCATCTGACCGCCGAGGTCGGAGACGACGGTGTCGCCGTCATCACCATGAACCGTCCTGAGCGACGCAATGCGCTCACCGACGGGATGATGTCGGGTTTGGCATTGGCCTTGGCCGAGTTCGAGACTGCCTCCGACGTTCGCTGCGTGGTGCTCACCGGCGCCGGCGGCGCCTTTTGTGCGGGCGGCGACGTCAAGGGATTCGCCGAGGGTGACGGAGCCGGCGGTGGATCGTCTTCGTGGGACGCCGGTGTCCACGAGCAGCGTCTCAGTCACCGTGCCACCTCTGGCGTGCTGTTCAACATGCCCAAGCCGACCATCGCTGCATTGCCCGGTCCTGCTGCGGGCGCAGGGCTGTCGATGGCCCTGGCCTGCGATCTGCGGGTCGCAGTCGATACGGCCGTCATCACCACGGCGTTCGCAAAGGTCGGCCTGGCCGGCGACTACGGCGGCACCTGGTTCCTCACCCAACTCGTGGGACCTTCGAAGGCCAAGGAGCTCTACTTCCTCCCGGACCGGATGGACATGGCCACTGCGCTGAGCCTCGGCATCGTCAACAAGGTGGCATCGGCCGATGCGTACGAGGCCACGTGGCGTGGCATGGCAGCCCAGCTCGCCGCCGGCCCTCCGATCGCCTATCGCTACATGAAGGAGAACATCAATCGCTCGGTGGGGGGCGATCTGGCCACCATTCTCGACCTCGAGTCGACGCATCACCGTCATACGGGCACCACAGAGGACCACAAGGAAGCTTCACGGGCGTTCGTCGACAAGCGTGAACCGGTCTTCCGCGGTCGCTGAGAACGTCGTTCGACCATGTTCTTCGAGACGACGCTTACGAGCCAACGCATCACCGAAATGACCGAGGCCGGCTGCTGGACCAACGAACTACTGATCGATCGGTTCCACGCTCGAGCTGCGCTCAAGGGCGACGCTCCGCTGGTGATCGACCGGTTGGGGACACTCAGCTGGGCCGAGGCGGTCGTACGTGTGGGTGAGCTCAGCCGAGGCCTCCTGGAGCTCGGGGTCCGACGGGGCGACGTCGTCCAGCTGCAGCTTCCGAACCGTCGCGAGTTCCTCCTCGGGGTCTTGGCCATCGAGCAGATCGGTGCCGTGGTGAACCCGGTCGCTCCGATCTTCCGCTTCAACGAGGTCTCGGTGATGAGCGAACTGGCACAACCGGTCGCCGTCATCACCGTGTCGGAAT
>JAHECQ010000237.1:5891-6304 GCA_024641625.1 Acidimicrobiales bacterium
ACTTCGGGAACGCTGCCCTTGGGTGCAGACGGTGATCGTGGCGCCGGCCGACGCCGGCAGCTCCGTTCCGTCCGACGCCGTCGGGTGGGACGATGTCCTCGAGCGCGGTCGGGCATCGTCCATCGACGACCGCACGATCGCACTGCTTCGCCCATCGCCCAATGATGTCTGCGAGGTGATGTTCACCTCGGGCACCACCGGACAACCCAAGGGCGTGATGCACACGCAGAACACCATCAATGTGGCTGTCGACACCTGGTTGGCTCGTATTGCTCCGGATTGTTCGGTGTTCCACATGTCATCGACGTTGGCTCATCAGACCGGATATCTCTACGGCATCCGCGCACCGATCACTGCGGGGGCCCAGGTCGTCTATCAGGAGGTGTGGAATGCCGGTGACTTTGCGGCACTGA
>JAHECQ010000238.1 GCA_024641625.1 Acidimicrobiales bacterium
ACCGCGGGGGTGCGTTCGCTCACCTCTATGGGACATGGGCACTCATGCCGGAGCCCAGCCGAGCACTCATCCGAGGATTCGTGCTGAACAAGTTCCGCGGTGACCCGACGTTGTTGGCCCCTGCCCCGCAGATGCTGCAGGACCACACCGGCATTCCGACCGTGGCCACCCTTCCCCTGTGGTGGGATCACGGTCTGCCCGAGGAAGATGGCGTGTTCGACGATCGCAGCCGGGTCACTGGTGTGGCGTCGAAGACGGTCGCGGTGGTCGTCTACCCGCGCATCAGCAACCTCGACGAGTTCCAGCTCCTCGGGCAACTGCCCGGGGTGAAGCTGATCTGGGCGCGCGGGGCCGCCGAGCTCGCCGAGGCCGATCTCATCGTCCTGCCCGGCTCGAAGAACACCGTGTCCGACCTCGAGTGGCTGCGAGCACGCGGCCTCGACCAAGTGATCCGAACCCATGCAATGGCCGGTGGTGCGGTGCTGGGAATCTGCGGTGGTCTTCAGATGCTGGGCCGGCAGCTCGTCGGCGGTGAAGGTGAACGTCCCTCAGGCGACTCCCACGTCGGGATCACCCAGGGCCTGGGCCTGCTCCCGCTGCGAACCACGTTCGAGCCACACACGGACAAGATCGTCACCCACACGACGGGTACGTTCGCGACGCTGACCGGGGTGTGGTCGGGGCTCGCCGGTGTCGAATTGACCGGCTACGAGATCCACCTGGGACGCACCGAGACCCTCGACCCGCTCCTGCCCGGACCCGTTTGGCAAGTGGGGTCGGTGCTGGGTATCGCGGTGCATGGTCTGTTCGAGGATGCGCGGACATTGCGAGCGCTCTTCGGGGTGGACGTGCCCGAACTCGACTCGGTGTTCGACGGGCTGGCCGACTTCGTGGACGAGCACTTCGAAGTCGGCGTGCTCGACCGGTTGATCGACCCCTGAGCGATCTGCTCGGTATTGCCTTCGGAGGTGCCCGTTCGACGCTGCTAGCCTGGGCGAATATGGCTCACGCATCGGACCTCGATCTTCTGGCGCTCCACGGCCTACGGCTGAAGGGGTTTGCCGAGGCCAATGTCATTGCCGCCCTCATCGGCGAGGACGAGGACACGGTGGCCGACGCCCTGGCCAAGGCGGCCGTCGCCGAGCTGGCGTTGCATCGAGACGGGCGCATGACCGGTTGGGCACTCACGCCGGCGGGCCGAGTCGAGAACGAGCGTCTGCTGGCGGCCGAGCTCGACGCCGCAACGGGCGCCGATGGTCGAAGCGCTCGTGAGATCGTCCGCTCGGTCTACGACCGTTTCCTGGCCATGAATGCCTCGATGCTCGAGGTCTGCACCCGTTGGCAGGTCAAGGACGTCGACGCTCAGGTCCTCAACGATCATTCCGACCCGGCGTACGATGCCGTTGTCATCGCCGACCTGGGTCGTCTCGATGAGGGGGTGCAACCGCTGCTGGTCGAGTTGGTAGCGCTGTTCGACCGTTTCTCGATCTATGCCGGTCGGTTCGCCCACGCGCTCGAGCAAGTCAGAGTCGGTGACCAGCAATGGTTCACCAAACCGATCATGGAGTCCTATCACACCGTCTGGTTCGAGCTGCACGAGGACCTCCTCGCCACCCTCGGAATCGACCGAGCCTCCGAAGGAGCCCACTGATGGCACGTTTCGGCCCTGTCCTCACCGCAATGGTCACGCCGTTCGATGCCGACGGCAAGCTCGATCTCGACGCGGCCCAGCATCTGGCCAAGTGGCTGGTGGCCAACGGGAACGACGGTGTCGTCGTGGCCGGTACGACCGGCGAATCGGCAACCCTCACCCACGACGAACAGGGCGCGCTGGTCACAGCGGTGCGCGAGGCCCTACCCGACCACACGGTCATCGCCGGAGCCGGCAGCAACGACACCGCTGCGGCGGTCGAGCTCACCGAGCGTGCGACGACTGCCAAGGTCGATGGCATCCTGCAGGTGACGCCTTACTACAACCGGCCATCGCAGGCCGGCCTGGCCATCCACTTCAAGGCCTGTGCCCAGGCCACCGATCTGCCGATCATTCTCTACGACATTCCGGTGCGTACCGGCCGCAAGATCTCCCACGGGTTGTTCCACGAGCTGTTCGAGATCGAGAACATCTGTGCCATCAAGGATGCTGCCGGCAATCCGGCGCTGACCGCGGAATTGCTCGCCGATGCGCCCGAGCGCATCGAGGTCTACTCGGGCGACGACTCGATGACGCTGCCGCTCCTGGCGGTCGGGGCCGTCGGGGTCATCGGCGTGGCCACTCACTGGGTGGCCGCCGAGACCCAGGAGATGATCGCGGCGTTCCGCAAGGGCCAGGTGGCCGACGCCACCCGGATCAACGCCCGACTGATCCCCTCGTGGAACTACGAGACCGGCGACGACAACCCCAACCCGATCCCCTCGAAGGTGATGATGAATCTGCTCGGTGTTCCCGTCGGCAATTGCCGCCCACCCATGGGTCCGGTCCCCGCCGGCCTCGAAGACAAGGCCCGCGCCGTCCTCGCCAACCTCGACCGGTCGCTCTAGGTGGCGAAACGTCCCAACACCCAGCAGGCGGGCAAACCCTCGTCGAGTCAGGTCCGTGTCGTCTTCCTCGGCGGTCTCGGTGAGATCGGCCGCAACTGTGCGGCCATCGAGGTCGACGGCAGCATCATGCTCATCGACTGCGGACTCATGTTCCCCGACGACGACATGGCGGGCGTCGACCTGGTGCTCCCCGACTTCACGTGGCTGAAGGAGAACGCCCATCGAGTAGTCGGGGTCGTGGCCACCCACGGTCACGAGGATCACATCGGTGCACTCGGTTTCCTCCTCGAGGAGATGCCACTCACCATCATCGGTTCGCCCCTCACCGTCGGGCTCGCCCGGAATCGGATCGAGGAGCGCCGCATGCTCAAGCAGGCGACGTTCATCGAGGTCAGTGACAACGATCGAATCCAGGTCGGGCCGTTCGATCTGGAGTTCTTCCCCGTGACCCATTCGGTGCCTCACGGATTCGCCACGGCATTCCACACGCCGCAAGGCGTCATCCTCCACAGCGGCGATTTCAAGCTCGACATGACCCCGGTCGACGGAAGGCTCACCGATCTCGCCGGCCTCGGCCACCTGGCGAAGGACGACGGTATTCGTCTCTTCCTCTGCGACTCCACCAATGCCGAGGAGACCGGCTTCTCGGCATCGGAGACCTCGATCGGCCAATCGATCCACGATCTGTTCCAGAGCCGCAGCGGCCAACGCATCGTGGTGGCCTGTTTCGCCAGTCACATTCATCGAGTCCAACAGATTGCCGATGCCGCCATCGCCAACGACCGCATCGTGGCCACGCTCGGGCGTTCGATGAACAAGAACGTCAATCTGGCCCGGCAGATGGGTCTGCTACGGATTCCCGACACACATCTGCGCAGCATCGAGGAGGTCGGCGACATCCCACCCGAGAAGCTCTGTGTGATCTCCACTGGCTCGCAGGGCGAGCCCATGTCGGCCCTGGCCCGGATGTCGAGCGGCGACAATCGCTGGCTCAACATCATGGAGAATGACTGCGTCATCTTGTCGTCGCATCCCATTCCCGGCAACGAGAGCAGTGTCTCGCGCGTCATCGACGGTCTCCTGCGGCGGGGCGCAGAAGTCATCCACTCGGGAATCGCCAACGTCCACGCCACCGGTCATGCCAAAGCGGAAGAGCTCAAGGTGCTCCATTCGATCGTGCAGCCGGAATGGTTCGTGCCGGTGCACGGCGAGTTCCGCCACATGACTGAACACGCTCGGCTCGCGACCCGAATGGGCACGAGCCCGGACCACATTCTGATCTGCCAGGATGGCGACTCGGTCATCCTCGACGACGCCGGTCTGCGGCGCGGCGATTCGGTGCCCGCCGAATACGTCTATGTCGACGGGAACGTCGGCGACCTCGACCACAGCGTGCTGGCCGAGCGACGGACTCTCGGCACCGAGGGGTTCGTGTCGGCGGTCATCACCCTGTCCATCGACGGACCGCGGGCGTCCTTGGCCCGACTCCCGGAGATCGTCAGCCGGGGCTGGGTCGACGGCGACGAGGGCGACCAACTTCGCAAGGACGCCACCGAGGCAGTCCGTGAGTCGGTCGAGTCGGCGCTCGCCGATGGACAACGCACCCGTCAACAGCTCGAGCGGGCTGCTCGGCGCACCCTCGGGCGTTTCGTCAATCACCGAACGCGCCTGCGACCGATGATCGTGCCGGTCGTCCTGGGTGCTCACGAGGGCGCAGAGGACGATCAGACGTCGAAGTAGCGTCGACGTACCAGCGCTTCGACGGCGGTCCTCGAATGCCAGAACGAGACACACTCGACATCGGATCGGAAGAGCTCCATTGAACCCGCCTGACTACGAAGAAGCGTTGGCTCAGTTCTGCCGTCGCACCCTGCGCAAGGGAGACGTCGTGGTGGACGTCGGTGCCCATACCGGTCGTCACACCGTTCCCTTCGCCCGTGCAGTCGGTCCCACCGGCAAGGTGCTCGCGTTCGAGCCGATTCCCCACATCAACCAGGCGCTGCAGGATCGACTGCGGGCCGAAGGGCGCTCCAAGCCGATGGCGCCGGTGCGCGTGTTCGACGTGGCGCTGGGTGCAGAAGCCGCCGAGACCGAATTCGTGGTGGTGCCCGAATTTCCCGAGTATTCCGGACTCCGCGAGCGGATCTATGATGCCGGGAGTGACACCCGACGTGAACGCATCCCGATCCGGGTCGAGCGGCTGGATGACCTGTTGTCCTCAGAGCCTCGGATCGACCTGGTGAAGATAGACGTCGAAGGCGGTGAGTACGATGTCCTGCGCGGCTCGCTCGGGCTGCTGGCGCGGCACCGGCCCATCGTCACCTTCGAGTGCGGGGACAACTCTCTCATCGAGTACGAGCACGAGTCGGCGGACGTGTTCGATCTGTTGACCGATCAGGGATACCGGATCGAGGACATCGACCGGACCCCCCTTGATCGTGATCAGTTCATCGCCTCGTCGCGGACCCAACGCATCTGGGACTACCTGGCCTTTCCCGTCGAGTACACCGAATCGGTGTCGTCGTGGGACCGCGTGCGATCGATCTTTCGGCGCTGAGGAGAATTCCGATCAGCGAAGCGTCACGGTGCCCGGCGGCGCCAGTTCGATCCAGGTCGTGCCGGGTGTCAGACGGATCGGCTTGCCTTGGTCGTCGGTATGGACGATCACCGACGAGGCATCGGCCCGGCTCCATTGGCCCTGGATCCGACGCCCTGCGGTGAACACCCAGACCGCGCCACGGCCGACGGTGATGGCCTCCGGGGATTCGGGGTCGGCCGGGCTGACCCGGTACTCGGTTTGCATCACCACCACGTTGTCCGGTGAGACCCGACGACCGGTGCTGTCGGTGTGGGGGGTGCCGTTCTGGGTACGGACCCATCCGGCGACCGACCAGCGAAAGCTCACGCTCGTCTTGCCGAAGGAGATGTCGACGCCGGCCGCCGGCACCGAGGTCGCAGGCATCGCTTCGCCCACGGCACGGTAGTCGAACATCGCCGGCGGGGTGTCGGAGCTGGGTGGGGCGAGGCCCCAGAGGTGGCCTGGGTCGACGAGCAGGTTGTGTGGAGCCTTGCGGTCGGCCACTCGGTAGTAACCGCCTGCGACCAACGCAGTGAGGTCGACCATGGGGCTCGAGCGCAGTCCGTCCAGGACGATCTGGTTGGCTCCGGAGGCGCCCACCAGCGGTCGGTTGAGCGGTGAGAGCAGGGCGAAATCGGTGGTGCGGACCGAGCGGATCGGCCCGGCTGCCGCCGGGGCCAGGGACTGGTAGAGGCCGACGTGGCGGGTGATGGTTCCCTCCACCATCTCCTCGATCACGATGTCGGCCTGATTGAGGCCGACCTGGGGACGAGCCAATGGTGCAGCGTCGATCTTCAGGGCCAGAGCCGGCCGAGGCTGATCGGCGGCCGTGGCCAATCCGGTGAGAGGCTGGCGATGGGGCAACAAGGTGGCCAGGCGGCGTCGGTACTCGGCCGAGCCGAGGAAGCCTCGGACCACCGTGGCGTAGGAGGTGCCGCCATCGATGACGCCCGCCCAGTAGGCCAATCCGGCCTCATCGGGGCTCCGGCGGAGCATGCCCAGGTAGAGCATCGTGGCTCGGACTCGGCCGAAGGTCGCTCGCACGTACTCGGCGGACTCGCTGAAGCCGGTCATGATCATGCCCCGGCTCGCACCGCCCTGCAGACGTCCGACCCAGTAGGCGAGACCTCCGGCGTCGGGTTCCCGGCTGAGCACGTTGTGGTAGATCAGCG
>JAHECQ010000239.1 GCA_024641625.1 Acidimicrobiales bacterium
GATCGAGAACATGAGCTGGTTCACCGGTGACGATGGCAAGCGATACGAGCTCTTCGGTGCCGGAGGTGGGGCTGAGTTGGCGACCCAGCTCGGTGTGCCGCTGATCGGTCAGGTTCCGCTGATCTCGGCCCTGCGGCAGGGGAGTGACGATGGTCACCCGATCGCCGCGCAGCCCGAGACCGAAGCAGGAGCGTTGTTCGCTGCCTTGGCGGAGACCGTCGATGTCGAGATGGCGCCCAAGCGGCGCTACCGATCCGAGTTGCGGGTCCTCTGACCCGATAGGTTCAGCTTGGCTGAACTCGCCGGAGTTCGGATCGAGTTCTCAGCAGGAGGCTTTCGTCGGTGGACATCCGAATCGGTATCGCACAATCGGGTCAAGTGATCGAGGTCGAATTGCCCGAAGACGAAGATCGCGACGCCCTCAAGGCCAACATCGAGTCAGTGCTGAGTGCCGTCGAGGACTCGGGCGCCGTGCTGTGGCTGACCGATCGGCGCGGCAAGGAGACCGGAGTGCCGGCGGCCCGTATCTCCTTCGTCGAGCTGGGTGCCGCCGACACCGATCGTCGCATCGGCTTCGGTGCCTGATTCGGTCGTGGGGCGTGCCACCGCATCGTCGGCCTGAGAGGCTGTACGACCAGTGGCCAGCCTCAACGATCTCGCACGCCAACACACCGCACTGGGCCCAGAGGCGAGGACACATCTTCGACGACTGGTCGCTTCGTGGGGCCTGATCGCCGACCTCAGCTTCGCCGACCTGCTGCTCTTTGCCCATGTTCCCGGGCCCGGGGTCGAATCGTCCGGGGTCGGGCCGACCGGCTCGGCGTCGGACCATGCCGAGCCGACCGATCGCTTCTTGATCATCGGCCAGATTCGGCCGACCACTGCCCAAACGTTGTACCGAGAGGATCTCGTGGGGACATTCGTTCCCATCGATCAGCGGCCCTTGGTGGCTCAGAGCTTGACCCGGGGCGAGGTGCTCGACGCCGAGCTCGACTTACCGTTGGCCGGTCAACGGGTGGCAGTGAAAGCAGTGCCGGTCCGCCACGAGGGTCGGATCATCGGGGTGCTGACCATCGAGAACCCACGCCTGGGTGCTCGGCCGGTGGGCGAACTCGAACGGACCTACAGCGGGGTATTCACCAAATTGGTGCGGATGATCGCCGACGGCGTGTTTCCCTTCGCCTATGAGGATGCCGATTCCGAGCAGTCACCCCGAGTCGGTGACGGTGCGGCGATTCTCGACGCCGAAGGGCGGGTGCAGTACGCATCACCCAACGCGACGTCAGCCCTGCACCGCATGGGTTTCCACGCCAACACGCTGGGCCGTCATCTGGAGGATCTCGGGTTCCGGCCCGACGTGTTGAGGACCGCGTATCGGCTCAAGGTGCCCGTGACCGAGGAGATCGAACGGGGCACGTCGGTCACGATCCTCGCTCGAGTCTTGCCCCTGATCGTCGATGGCGAGGTCGACGGGGCCCTGGTGCTCATCCGAGACGTCTCGGAATTGCGTCGTCAGCAACGATTGCTCGTTTCGATGGACGCAACGATTCGTGAGATTCACCACCGAGTGAAGAACAACCTGCAGACCGTCTCGTCGCTGCTGCGTCTCCAGGGTCGCCGAGTCGAGGTGCCCGAGGCCAAGGCCGCAATCGAGGAGTCGGTTCGCCGCATTCGTTCGATCGCCTTGGTGCACGAGATCCTGGCGCAAGAGGGTGGCGACGATGTTGCCTTCGGCGCGGTCGTGCGTCCGATCGTCGCCATGGTCGAGGGTGCATTGGTCTCGCCCGACCGTCCGATACGTTTTCGGCTGGTTGGCGACGGTCCCGATCTTCCCGCAGCCACGGCGAGTTCGTTGGCCGTGGTGCTGACCGAGTTCCTGCAGAATGCGGTCGAGCATGGGTTTCCACCCGGGTCGCCGGGGGGCTCGGTCACCGTCGAACTGGAGAACTCCACCACCGAGTTGGTGATCCGGGTTCACGATGACGGGGTCGGCCTGCCTCCGGGGTTCGACCTCGAGAGCGAACCCGGGCTCGGCTTGACCATCGTTCGGACCCTTGCTGCGGGCGAGATGGCCGGTGAACTCTCGATCCGACCTGCCATCGATCGAGGCACGACGGCCGAACTGCGGGTGTCGCTGGCCCCGGCATCGGACTAACGGCGAACTCGCCGGCGCCCGAGGTAGGTGCGGCGGAGATGGCGGCGTTCTTCCTCGGAGGTGCCACCCCACACGCCGGAGTCCTGATTGGTCCGCAGGGCGAAGTCGAGGCATGGTGTCTGTGCAGGGCAACCCATGCAGACGGCCTTGGCCGAGTCGATCTGGGTGATGGCGAGGCCGGTGGTCCCGACGGGAAAGAACAAGTCGGGGTCGGTGTCCCGGCACGAGGCCACGCCGCGCCAGGCGGTGTCGACCGGTTCGTTCGGGCGGTCGGCCACCCGCTGAGCCACCCGTTCGAACATCTCGGGAATAGCGAGGCGAGCTTCGGCCTCGCCCCTCGCATCGATCACGCTCCCCGGCCCGAATTGATCCAGTCGGGTTCCTTGTCCGTCCACGTGCATACGCTCCTCGGCGAGTCGATGGTGATACGAGATTGCATCAGGGCGCGACGAAAAGAGCCTGCTAGACCGTCTCCTTCGACGCTGGACCGCCAGAATCTGAGGTGACGTACAGATCCGTTTGGCCCCCACGCAACGTACCAATTACTTTGACTCTCGTAAAGAGTTGTGTAGGTGGATTTCACCAAAAAATCATGTGGGCTGCGGCTCGGAGCGGCCCGGAGTGGAAGAATCGGCCGATGGATGTCGAACCGAAGACGACCGGATCCGGTGGATTCGGTCGGTCGCGTCCGCTCATCCTCGGACATCGAGGTGCGTCGATCTCGCACCGGGAGAACACGCTGCCCGCCTTTGCTGCGGCCCGTGAAGCCGGAGCCGATGGCGTCGAGTTGGATGTGCGTCGGACGGCCGACGATGTGCTGGTGGTGCACCACGATGCTCATCTCGCCGACGGACGGCTGCTGCGGGAGGTCGCCGCTGCCGATCTCCCGGCGGAGCTGCCGACGCTGGCGGAAGCCCTGATGGACGCAGGGGGATCCTTCGTGAACATCGAGATCAAGAACTCGCCGGCCGAAGCCGACTACGACCAGCACATGGGAATCTCGGTTGCGGTGGCGGGTCTGGTGGCCAGTCTCGACGCGCATGACCAGACGTTGGTGTCGGCATTCGAGATGGACAGCATCCTGCGTCTTCGCGAAGCAGCGGCCGGGATCCCCATCGGGTGGTTGACGTGGGGTGGCTCGGACCCCCGCTCGCTCATCGATCGGGCCGCCCAGCACGAGCTGCAGTCCATCAACCCCCACGACCAACAGGTGGACGCGGCCTTCGTGGAACGGGCGCATGCGTCGGGTCTGCGAGTGTTCGTGTGGACGGTCGACTCACCGACGAGGGCGCTCGAGCTTCGGTCGTTCGGGGTCGATGCCATCATCACCAACGATCCGTCCACGCTGTTACGGGCGTTCGCACGGGCGACCGGAACCTGATCAGCCCGGCTCGCTCGGGACGACGACCCGCAGGGCATCGGGCAGATGTTCGATGCGAAGTTCGGTCGTGGGCGCCTGGGGTTCACCATCGAGCTGGAACGGCACGGCGACCGGGGCGTGAATCGTGACGCCACGAACGTTCGTCCAGTGGTGGAACGCGCCGGTATCGGGCAGGCCGCCCTCGCCGTGTCCGAGGGCGATGCGTGCGAGAGGAAGCAGATGGGGAAGGCCGAGCGACGTGGTCGCCACGACCGACAGCGGCCGGTCGAGGCCGGCCTCAGGGGCAAGATCGAGCGGACGGTGGCCCAGGTAGGTGTAGGGGTTCACGTTCAGGGCCACCGCCATCTGGACGCCCGAGACGAACGAGCCCTCGTCGGTGGCGAGGTCGAAGGAGATCTGCCGACGAGCGGGGGAGGCCCATGCCCGTACGCCGTTGTAGATGAACCACGGATGCCCTGCATAGCGCTTGAACGATCCGCGCTCCTCGACCCGGGTGACGACCTCGGCGTCGAACCCGATACCTGCGTGGAAGAGGAAGACCCTGCCATTGGCCGAGCCCACGCTGGCATCGCGGATGGAGCCGGCCTCGAGGGCCGCCAACAGCACGCGGGTCGCGGCCACGGCATCGTTCGGATAGCCGATGGCCCGGGCGAAGACGTTGGTGGAACCTCCGGGGAGGGGCACGAGCGCCGTCTCGGATCCAAGAAGCCCGTTGGCCGCCTCGTTGACCGTTCCGTCGCCGCCGAGGGTGATCACCACCTCGCAACCGTCCTTGGCGGCGCGGTGGGCGAGCCGGGTGGCGTGACCTCGTCGCGAGGTCTCGTGAACGATGAGGTCGTGGGCATCGGCAAGGGCGCGTTGGATGCGGACGCGTGAGCGTCCCGAGATCGATGAGGCGGCGGGGTTGACGATGAGTGCGACGCGCACCGGCCCAGTCTGGTCCGGTGCAGCCCCGTGCGCGTGGTTGCCGCCAATTTCCTTCCGGCTGATTTGGCCCACGTTGTGGTCCGGAGAATACCACCCTCTACCATGACGCCCATGAAGGTTGTCGTCTGTGTCAAGCAGATCCCCGACCCCGCCGATCCTGGGGCGTTGGATCCTGAAACCCGAACACTCAAGAGAGATGTGAAGCTCATCCTCGACGAGTCCGACAGCTATGGCGTCGAAATGGCGCTCCAGCTCGTCGACGCCGCTGGAGAGGGGGAAGTCACCCTCGTCTCGATGGCGCCCAACGGCGAACGTTCGGGGCTCGCCACTGCGTTGGCCATGGGCGCGGCCTCCGCCACGCTCATCAGCGATCCCGAGCTGGTGGGCTCCGATGCCTTGACCACCGCCAAGCTTCTCGCTGCGGCCATCAAGGGTCAGGAACCGGATTTGGTCATCGCCGGGGCCGAGAGTTCCGATGGCTACACCGGCGTCGTCCCGGAGATGATCGCCGCACTGCTCGATCTTCCGTCGGTCACCGCCGCCAAGTCGATCGAGGTCGACGGCGACGAACTGAAGGTGAAGCGTCAGACCGATGGCGGCTACGACAGTATCGAATGCCCGCTTCCGGCAGTGGTCTCGGTCACCGCCGGCGTGGTGGAGCCCCGCTATCCCTCGTTCAAGGGCATCATGGCCGCCAAGTCCAAGCCGGTCGACGAGAAGAGCGCGGCCGATCTCGGCTTCGGTTCCGATCAGGTCGGTTGGGCCGGTTCGGGCCAGGAGATCGTCGAGGTGGCCAACGCCCCCACGCGTGAGGCGGGCGAGATCATCGAAGATGACGGAGAGGGCTTCGCGAAGATCGTGGCGTACCTCGAGAAGATGAAGCTGATCTGAGGAGGCTGACATGACACTCGACACCATCTGGGTATTCGCCGAGGCCAACGAGGGCCAGGTCACTTCTTCCACCCTCGAACTCCTCACCAAGGCTCGAGAACTCGCCGACACCGTTGCCTGTGTGTACGCCGGCGATGCCGACGAGATCGCCGAGCAGGTCGGGGCTTTCGGCGCCGAAACCGTCTACAGCGTCGACGTCGACGACCGGTTGATAGGCCCATCGGCCGCCGCCGCCATGGCTGCGTCGATCGAAGGAGGCGAGTCTCCCGACGCCATCTTGTTCGCCACCACCTACGACGCCCGTGACACCGCAGCCCGTCTGGGGGTCAAGCTCGATCGTACGGTCATCTCGAACTGCGTCGGTCTCGAGCTCGACGGCGACTCGCTCGTTGCGGTGGCTTCCATCTTCGGTGGAGCCACCGACGTGAAGACCAAGTTCACCGGTGAGGGACCATTCCTTGCGTTGGTGCGACCGAAGTCCTTCCCGGCGGAGTCCGCCGACGGGGCCGAAGCTGCAACCGAGGAACTCGACGTCCCCGACCTCGGTGGTTCGGGCGGGGCGACGGTCGCCGACCGTTTCATCGAGGAATCCGACGGGCCCAAGCTCGACGAAGCTGCGGTGGTGGTCTCCGGTGGGCGCGGTCTCGGCGAGGCGGCAAAGTACGCCATGGTCGAGGCGCTGGCCAAGAAGCTCAAGGGAGCAGCCGGAGCATCTCGGGCCATCGTGGACGCCGGCTGGGTTCCGTACTCCCAGCAGGTGGGTCAGACCGGCAAGGTCGTCAAGCCCGATCTCTACATTGCCTGCGGCATCAGCGGGGCCACTCAGCATCTGGTCGGCATGAAGGGCGCCAAGAACATCATTGCCATCAACAAGGATCCCGAGGCGCCGATCTTCGGTATCGCCGATCTCG
>JAHECQ010000240.1 GCA_024641625.1 Acidimicrobiales bacterium
AGACGGCATACGAGATCTCGCTCTACATCCATCGGCCCGAATCGGCCGACGGTCCGCTCCCCTGCATCGTGCACACCCATGGCGGGGGGATGGTGATTCTCCAGGCATCCGGACCGGGATACGTGCGCTGGCGCGACGAGCTCGCAGCAACCGGCCTGGTGGTCGTCGGGGTCGAGTTCCGCAACGGCGCCGGCACCCTCGGCCCGCATCCGTTCCCTGCGGGACTCAACGACTGCGCCAGTGCGACCCAGTGGGTGCACGCCAACCGCCAGGCCCTCGGAATCTCGACCATCATCGTCTCGGGCGAGTCGGGCGGCGGCAACCTCTCACTGGCCACGGCGCTCAAGGCAAAGCAGGACGGATGGCTCGATGCGATCGACGGGGTCTACGGCCAGTGCCCCTACATCTCCGGCGCCTACGCCGATCCGCCGGCCGAGCTGACCTCGTTGTTCGAGAACGACGAGTACTTCCTCGCCTGCGACAACCTGGGAGCACTTGCCAAGGCATACGACCCGGAGGGAGCGAACGCGACCAACCCGCTCGCGTGGCCCTACCACGCCACAGTCGAAGACCTCATGGGTCTGCCACCACACGTCATCTCGGTCAACCAGCTCGATCCGTTGCGGGACGAGGGTCTTGCCTATTTCGCGAAGCTGTTGGCCGCAGGCGTCAGCGCCGTCAGCCGAACCGTCAACGGCACCTGTCACGCCGGTGATTGCCTGTTCCGCGCGGCCATGCCCGACGTGTACCTGGCCACGGTCCGCGACATCAAGGGATTCGCCTACTCGCTCTGAGCGGAGCAACCGTGTCCCGCCCGATGGATGGAGCTTCGCCGACATCCTCGACGCGCTCGCTCCTCGCATCGGGAATCGACCTTCCCCGCTCGGGCGGAGGTGGTCGTGGTGATGGCTCGATCGTTCGAACTGGTCGGTGCGATGCTCGCGACTACTCTGCGTATCCAGCCGCGATCGAGGGGATGTGTCATGACCACGTCGAACGTCAGTGAGTTGACCAGCGCGCAGCACGCCGCCGCCATGGCCGACCATGTCCGAAACGGCGAAGCGCGCGCTTTCGCTCTCGGCAATAGGGGCCCGGTTCGATTCGACGAGCAGGGCCGTCTGCATCCCGACATTCTCGAGGCCTACTGGCAGCATGGGTTCTATGTCTTCGAAGGCGTCATCGACCCCCGCGAGATCGAGGAACTGCGAGCCGGTGTCTCCGAACTGATCGACCGGGCCCCGATCCGCAAGGGCGCCGACGTCGACGCCCAGGGGCGCCCGGCGCTCGGACGCGACTTCGCCATCCAGCCGTACGTGATGGTCAAGCCCCTTTCGGATCCGTGGGGTGGAACCAGCGCACTCGGCGGACGCCACCCTGCGAAGATGACCGAGCCGACACCGGAGGAGACCGCCCCCGAGGAAGTGCCCTACCTGATCTTCGGCATGTGCCAATCCACCCCGGCCGCTCTGCGCCTCTATGGCCATCCGAAGCTGCTGGCCATCGCCGCCGGCGTCAACGGCGAGGACTTCGTTCCCTACAACGACGCCATCTTCGTCAAACAACCCGGTCTCGGCGGCTCGGTGTCGTGGCACCAGGACGGCATCACCCACTGGAACGCCCCGGACTGGGACGAAGGCATCCACGGCTTCAACTTCCAGGTGCAGCTGTACAAGACGACCGCGGCGAACGGCTTGTGGGTCGTGCCCGGCACCCACAAGATCGGCCGGGTCGACATCAAGGCCAAGGTGGCAGCCAACGACGGCAGCGACATGCTGCCCGATGCGGTCCCTCTGCTGTGTGAGCCCGGCGACGTGACGATCGTCAACCGACAGTGCCTGCACGGGAGCTTCGCCAACACGTCGCCCGACATCCGGGTGTCGATCACCTTTGGGTTCCATCGCCGCTCCTCGGTACTCGGCGTTCGCGGCAAGTTGAGCCTCAAGGGCGACGACATGAGTTGGTCCGATGGCGACGTCTTCGATGAACAACGGGTCTTCGACCGCTCCGCGGTGATACCGGTGGCCATCGACGCCCGCCGCTGCCACTTCCCCGACGAGACGCCGTACCACTACCAACCCTTCGAAGGCCTCGAGGACGATTTCCGGTTCAACGACGAGACCTTCGATCGGGTGATCAGGGACTACAACACCCGCGATCTGGCGATCTGATAGGCACCCCCGCAACGTTCCCGAAGACCCAGCCCGCCCGTCGTTGATCAGGAGCCCATCATGAACGAGCCCACTCGAAGCGACGGCGGCCTCATCGTCGAAGTTCGCGATCGGGTCGCCTATGCCACCTTGGACCGACCCGAACGGCTCAACGCCCTCTCGGTCGCGTTGACCAACGACCTCGTCGACGCCTTCGACTCGTTCTCGAACGACCCCGGCATCTGGGCGGTGCTGCTCAGCGCGACCGGCGAACGTGCCTTCTCGGCCGGCGCGGACTTGAAGGACATGGGAAGCGCCGATCTTCGCAATGCCTCGACAGGCGCCGGATCCTCCAATGCTCCGGCGGGCGTTCGTCGACCGGGCGCAGTGCCGATGACGGGCCCGCGGCGCAACTTCTTCGAGGTCATCATGGAGTGCGCCAAGCCGACGGTCGCCGCCGTCTTCGGCTGGGCGATGGGTGGGGGCTGCGAACTGGCCCTGGCCTGCGATGTGCGGATCGCCGCAGACGACCTGCGTATCGGTATGCCCGAGGCCAAGCGCGGCCTGGGGGCGAACTTCGGCTCGGTGGTCCTGCCACGGGTGGTGCCCGTCGGTCTGGCGTATCAGATGCTCTACACCGGCGAACCGCTCGACGCACCGGCTGCCCTGCAATGGGGGCTGGTGCAGTCGGTCGTGCCTCGTGCCGAGCTTGCCGACCGGGCCGAAACCCTCGTCCGTTCGATCGTTGCCAACGCTCCCCTCACGACCCAGCGCTACAAGGCCATGATCTCCAAAGGCCGAGACCTGCCGGTTGCCGCGGCGTTACGGCTCAATGTCGGCCCGAACCCGTACCTGTCCGAGGACCGCAAGGAAGGCGTTGCCGCCTTCCTCGAGCGCCGGGCACCGAACTGGCAGGGTCGATGATGGACAAGACCCATTTCTACCGGGAAGCAGTCGAGGACTCGACGGGGCCGCTGCAGACGATGCGGGTGGTCGACTGCACCACGGCCTGGGCTGGACCGATGGCCGGCTGCCTGCTGGCCGATCTGGGCGCCGATGTCATCCACATCGACCTTCCCGGAGGCATGCCGCCGCAGGCGCCGCCACTCATCGGAGGGACCAGCCTGAACTTCGTCAACCAGACCGTCAATCGCAACAAGCGAAGCCTCAGCCTCGACCTTCGCACTTCGGCTGGACAGGCGGTGTTTCTGGACCTCGTCGCCACGGCGGACGTGGTCGTGGAGAACTTCCGTCCCGGCACGCTGGCCGCTTGGGGTATCGGTTTCGAGGACTGTCGCGCCGTGAAGGCCGACATCGTCTACGTCTCGATCAGCGGCTGGGGCCAGTTCGGGCCGTGGACCGATCGGGCCGGATATGACCCCGCCGCCTTGGCAGCTGCCGGTTGGATGTCGCTCAACGGCGACCCCGATGGCCCTCCGGTGAAAGCACCGACGTTCCTCGCCGACGACTTGGCCGGCCTCCACGGCGCGTTGTCGGCGCTGGCTGCGCTACGCCATCGCGACCGTACCGGCGAGGGCCAGCATGTCGACGTCTGCCTGCTCGACTCGCTGCTGTTCCATTGCGACGGGTTGTTGTCCCTCGGGGCCACCGACGTACCGTTGCAGCGTTGGGGCGCACAGGTGAACGTGACGCATCCCTGTGACGTGTATCGCTGCGCAGACGGAAGTCTGTACCTCGCAATCGCGCTCGACAGTCATTGGCGTCGCCTCTGTGAGGTGATCGACCGCGTCGATCTGGCGCGGGCCCCCGGGTTCGGACGCAATGCGGAACGTCTGATGAATCGCGAGGCGGTCAACGACATCATCGAGCGTTGGTGCGCGACGCGTTCGGTCTACGAGACCTTGGGTCGCTTCCTCGACGCGGGCCTCGTCGCAGCCAAGCTGAACAGCTTCGCCGAGGCTGCCCGAGAGCCGCACGTGATCGAGCGGGACATGCTGCAGCTCGCCGAGCTGTCCGATGGCTCGATCGCGCCACTGACCGGTCCTGCTGCGAAGTTCTCGCGCACGCCGACCCGGGTCCGCCACGCGACGCATCCGCCGGGCGCGGACAATGACGACGTACTCGCCGAGCTCGGCTACGACGCCGATCGAACGGCTGAGCTGCGAGCCGATCGCATCATCTGAGCCTCGATTTGCGTCGGAGGTGAGCCTCCAGTGACTGGCCTGCGGCTACCCCGCGAGCAGTTCGGCGAGGTTTGCGCCGTAGAACCTTGCGGCTACGTCGTCGGGCATCGGCTGGCCGGTCTTCGCCCGGAAATCCTCGTATGGCGACGCGTGGCCCTCGGGGTGCGGGAAGTCGCCGCCGAACATGAGCATCGGACCCACCTGCCTCATGATGTCGGCCGGCTTCTCCGATGCGAACGCGCTCACCAGGACGCTGCGACGGAGATGATCGCTGGGCTTCATCGACAACTCCGAGACCGCATGGCCGCTGATACGCCGGTGCGTGCTGTGAGCGGCGTCGAGCTTGTAGAAGAAGTCGGGGAGCCAGCGCGACAGCAACTCGACACATGCGACACGAAGATCGGGGTGACGCTCGAACACGCCGTTGAGCACGAGGTCCGCCAGGGCGAGTTGCGCATCCATCCCGTGCAAGGGGAAGCTCAGCATCGGCATGTAGTCGATGTCGTCGTTGTCAATCCACCCAGCGTCGATCATGCCCGTGAGGCTCGTGCCGCCCACGTGGAAGGTCGGGGTGATGCCGTGCCGGACGAAGCCGGCCCAGGCGCGGTCGAGATCAGGATGCGAGAGACGCCGCCCGTCGACCAGCCCGGTGCTCATCATGGCCAGTCGGATTCCTGCGTTCGAAAGCGTCGCCAGCTCCGCCTCCAACCAGTCGAGATCTCCGCGCAAGCTCACATGTCCGACGGGATGGAGGCGGCCCTTACCCTCGGACCGAACCTCTGCCGCCCAGCGATTCCATGCCTCCATGTTGGTCCGCAGCGCCGGGAGGTCGTCGCGAAGCCACAGTTCCCAGTTGATGCCCCACTGAGGGAAGCAGACCGATGTCTCGATACCCCACCCCGCGACGCAGTCCCGTCGAACCGATGGGTTCCAATGGCTCTCGGCCAGATCGGTCGCGTAGTCGTAAGTGCAGGGCCGACCCGCACGATGGTCCTCGATCAGGTCTCCGATGCTCTCATAACTCCCGGGCTCACACATCCACGTCAGCATGAGTCGGCGACCGCGATGGGTGAGAAATGGATGCCCGAGCTCGTCGTTCTCGATGGAGAGGGCGTTCGCACGTTTGGTCGGGTCGGCGTAGTCCCGCCAGAGCTCGGGCCGCTCGAACAAATGGGAATCGGCGTCCAGGATGCGCATGATCCGACAGTACTTGTGATCGGCGGCGGGTTGCTGGGCTGGTGAAGGAACAACGCCTCAGGCGGGACGATCCGGATTCCGGCCGGACTCGTATCAACATCAGTTGTTAATTATGCGGAGCGCGCATAGGGTGCCGATCATGCGGTCCCCCGATGAGCTGACGAACTTGTTCAGGGAAAGACGGCTGAAGGTCACACCGCAGCGCATGGCGGTTTTCGAAGCGATCCACGGCGATGCCGGCCACCCGACCGCTGAGGTCGTTTGGGCCCGAGTCAGACAAGACATGCCGAACGTGTCGCTGCGGACCGTCTACCAAGCGCTCAACGATCTCGTCGACATGAACGAGATCAAGTTGGTGTCGGTGGGAAACGGTGCGTCGCGATTCGACCCGAACATCACTGCTCATCACCACTTCGTCTGCCGAGGCTGTGAGCGCGTGTTCGACGTCGACGCCTCTCGGCCGCGCATGGTTGCGGCCGGCCACCCAGAACCGCAAGCACCGACGCCCACGATCATCTCGCCGACAAGCACCGCGCCTCGGGGATCGGCGGGCCACACGGTCGAGGGCGCGGAGATCATCTTCCGCGGGCTTTGCGCATCGTGTGCCACACCGGAGCAATCGCATGCCAACACAACCACACTCGACGTAATCAAGGAGAAACATGAGTGACGACAGCAAGTGCCCAGTACTTCACGGGGCAAGCTCCCCGTTCACGGCCAGGGGCTCGACCACCAACGAACATTGGTGGCCAA
>JAHECQ010000241.1 GCA_024641625.1 Acidimicrobiales bacterium
AGTCGATGCACACACTGAGCTTGCCGACGTTGTGCTGTACGAAGAAGCCGCTCCGGCCGTCGCGTATCCAGGGAAGCATCCGCGACGCGTCGCCGTCGGGCGCGAGCTCGACCTTGATGACCTCGGCGCCGAGCTCGGCCAACATCCGGGTCGCTCCCGGTCCGGCCAGGTACTGCGTCAGGTCCAGCACCCGGTAGCCCTCCAGGATCTTCGGAGAGCCGGAGGACGGCGGTGAAGAGGGGGGATCGTCAGTCACGGGCGCTCCAGGCGTCGACGGGTTCGCCTCGATGCCGGCGTTCGAGCGCGAGGTCGATGGACGAATGGACAGCGGCCGCCCCGGATTCGAAGCGGGCGAAGAGCACATCGTGGAGCGCTCCGCTGTGCAGACCGCGTTGCACCCCTTCCGACGTGCCGAAGTCCTCGGCGAGCGTCAGATCGAAGAGTTCGAGGTTGTGGTGAAGGTGCGCTCGCCGATCATCGGTGTCAGCCTCCCAATCGGCGACGATGTGTTGCGTGCACACCGTCCGGTCGACTGCGACCGGCCAGACCGACAGCCAGGAGAGGTAGTCCTGTGTCCAGAACATCTGAAGGTTCGGAAAGATGAAGTAGGTCACGAGTGCATGCGACCGCAGCCGCCAATCCTCCCGTGGTTCGTCGGCCAGCCGACGAATCGATCGGCGAGGGTCGATTCGTCGACCGTTCTGGCCGAACTGGTCGTAGAGGCTCCGGTTCGGCTCGAACATCGGGCCGATGTTCGAACCGTGCAGCACCGGCACGTGGTACATCTCCAGGAAGTTGTCGAGCAGCACCTTCCAATTGCACCCGACCTCCCAGTGGCGCAATGCCAACAGGTTGCCCTCGGGCCGGTCCACCCGGAGGTCGTCGTCGATACCGATCAGTACCGAATCGAGGTCGATGGGTGGTCCGCCGATGCGGGGACGTACGAAGACGAGCCCATGTCGTTCTGCCACCGGAACCGGAACGAGACCGTGAGCGTCCAGGTCGAGCCCATCGAACCCGTCAGCGTTCGGCACGCCTCGCAGCCGACCAGCCAGGTCGTAGGTCCACCCGTGAAAGGGGCAGGCGACCCTCCTGGCCGATCCGGATTCCTCGGTACACAGGCGGGCCCCTCGGTGCCGGCACACGTTGACGAAGGCCCGCAGCTGTCCATCGGCGTCGCGGGTCACCAACAACGGTAGACCGGTGTGGTCATGGGTGAAGAAGCTCCCAGGTGAAGACAGCTGCGCCAGATGACCGACGACCACCGGATGATCACCGAACAACGCCGCTCGCTCGTCGGCCAACCGGCTCGGGTCCAAGTAGTCGGCGACGGGTCGTCGGACGACCTCGGCCGCCATCTCTCGGCTGTCGGCCGCAGTGTGGGCGAGTGCCCGCTCGATGAGAGCGAGCTCGACGTTGCGTTCCATGAATCAAGCCTTCGGGATGGTCGGGAACACCGTGGCCCCGACCTCCTCGGCCAGCAGGGACCTCAGCACGAACTTCTGGATCTTGCCCGCAGGCGTTCTCGGCATCGCGTCGAGCACCTTGATCCGCTCGGGCCAGTACTGGATGGCCATGCCTTTGCGGGACAAGTGAGCGGTGAGCTCCTCGAGCGTCGGCGGCTCACCGGTGGGGACCACCACGGCGCAGCCCTTCTCCCCGAGCCGCTCGTCGGCGTAGCCGACCACGGCCACCTCGGCCACGGCGGGATGCTCGAGCAGCGCGTTCTCGACCTCGACCACCGGAATGTTCTCGCCGCCCCGGATGATGATGTCCTTCGATCGACCGGTGATCCGAACGCCTCCGTCGGGCCGCAGCCTGCCCAGGTCGCCGGTATCGAACCAACCATCGGGTGTCTCGTTCTCCCGATACAGGTCGAGACGATGCAGGTAGCCGATGAAGAGGCTGGGTCCCCGTACCTGTAAACGTCCCTCCTGACCGACGCCAACCGGATCGAGTGCATCGTCGACGACCCGCAGCTCCATGATGTCGGTGGGTCGACCGTCTCCCGTCGTCACCACCTCGAGGGGATCATCCGGGCGGCCGATGGTGATGATGCCGCTCTCCGAACATCCCCACAGGGGAACCAGGGCCGTGCCCAGCACCTCGTCGGCGGCGACGGCCGCGTGCGGGGGAATGGGGGCGCCGCCGCACACGAAATAGCGGAACGTGGCCAACGGTTTCGGGTTTCTCTGCACCGCCGCCGCCGAATCGAGGACGAACGGGGTCGCCGAAAGCGTCCACGTGACCCCTTCGGTGTCGAACAACTCGATGAACCCGTCAGCGTCCCACACCTCCTGGAGCACCACTTTGGAACCCAACGACAGCGGGTACAGCATCCCCCACAGGAATCCGGTGAGGTGGCCCATCGTCGACGCCATGAAGCACACGTCATCGCCGCCGATGTGCAGCTCCCGAAAGAGCGGACGACCATTGGACCACATGGTGTTGCAGGTGTGGAGCGTCCCCTTGGGTTCCCCGGTGGTCCCGGAGGTGTACATCACGCTGATGACCTCGTCCGGCCGGCGGCCCAGCGACCCGAGCACCTCCGGGGTCGGTGACGACCGGGCCGGAGTGCCCAGCACATCGCGCTCGAAGGAGAGCATGCCCTCGGGTACTGCATCGCCGGCGACAATTGCCTGGCGAAGCGACGGCAACTCCTCGACGAGTTGTTCGGCGAGTGCCGCATGATCGAACCCGCGGAAGGCCGAGGGCACGAACAACAGCTTCGACTCGGCCTTGCTCAACATGAACGACAACTCGTGATGACGGAAGATGGACACCAGAGGGTTGACCACGGCACCCACCCGCATCGCCGCCAGGGTCACCGCTGCGAACTCCCAACCGTTGGGAAGCTGCACCGACACCACGTCATCGCGTTCGATGCCCAGCTCGAGCAACTTCGCCGCGATCCGATCCACCCAGGCGGCAAGCTGGCCGTAGGTGACCGTGCGCGGGACCGGGTGATCGGGCGAATAGGTGACGATCGCGGCCTTGTCGGGGTGACGTTCGGCCTGCTCGAGGAAGTCGTCGAGCATGGTTCGATCGCGCCAGAATCCCTGCCGGTAGTAGCGGTCGACGTCAACCGGATCGATCCGGCGGACGGCCTCGCCACTGAAGGGGCTGTTTGACATGTCGCCTCCGCGATGGGTCGGACCTCGGGAACTCCGATGGTCGGCAGCGTAGTGGAACACCATGGGACCGTTCCGGGCCACAGGATCACTGAGGAAGACGGAGATCGCAGGCACTGCGATGTGGTCCAACCTTCCACGCCCGGCGGCCGAGGTACGACAGGAGGCGAGGAGATCAGCCGATGGTGCGGGCGAAGACCTCGCCGATGCGCTGATAGTGACGTTCGGTTGCCTCGGGAGCGAAGCAATGGCGTTCGGGGAAGCAGAAGCCGTGTTCGGTCCCGGGGTACAGCTCGATCGTGTTGGGCACCTCGAGCGTGGCGAGGTGGGCGCGGAGGGCCTCGGTTTCGGCGTCATCGACGTACACGTCGTTGTCGGCCAGCCCGAAATACAGCTCACCGGTCACCCGATGCAGGAAGCGGTGGGGTGAGTCGGGCTGGTCGGTCACCACGCCGGCGCCGTACATCGACACGGCGGCGATCATCCGAGCCGGATGGGCACCGATGCCGGCCATCACCAGCCGGCCGCCCATGCAGTACCCGACCCCACCCTTGGGGCCCGGTTTCACGTCGGTACGGGCATCGAGGAAGTCGAGCAGGGTGGAGGTGTCGGCGATGACCCGTGCATTGGTGAGGTTCTGGCTGAGGCCGATCATGTAGTCACGGACCGGCGCGTACTCCGGGTCGAAGAGCCGGTTGGCGTCGATGTCGACCTCGCGGGCCAACCGGTAGTACAGGTTGGGCAGGACGGTGACGTACCCGAGCGACGCGATGCGAGCGGCGATACCGATCAACTCGGATCGGATGCCCGATGCCGGCATGTAGACGATGACTCCGGGCCACGAGCCGGTTCCCTCCGGGCGGGCCACGTGGGCGTTCATCGTTCCATCGGCCGTGGTCATCTCGACGTCTTCGAACAGCATGCGGGCGACGCTAGACGACAACGGGTTCGACCGGGCGAGTCGTGGCCCGGGCGAACGCCGCTGCCACGTTGTCCATTCGACCACCCGATCAGTCGGCCACCTTGATCATTCGACCACCCGATCAGTCGAACGGCCCCTGCCCGAACAGGCCCTCTCGCTCCCGTTGCGCAAGCCGAAGAAGCACGAAGGAGCGAGTATCGGCGGGAACCCCGACGATGTCGGTCACCTCTGCTCCGGCCTTCTCCCAGAACTCGTCGGGGGGATCGGCTTGGGGGCCGGCGGTCTCGGTGACCGGGTCGATGATCGTTCCCTGCTCGAGGGTCCATCGCGACAGCACCCAGACCGAGGGACGATTGTCGAACCGGCACGCACGGTCGTCGGGGACGACGGACCAGAGGCCGGGACCTTCGACCTCGTAGAACGCGGCGACCTCGTCGGCCGGCAACGGTGATGCGTAGATGTAGGACATGGACCGCAGGTGACGGCCGCTGTCGCTGACGATGGGAAGCACGTACGTGCGCACCAGTGTGGAGTCGGGTGGGACATCGCAGGTCTCGAGCACTTCTTCGTTGTAGGAATCGATGGCATCCGGATCGGTACCGAACAAGGTTTCACCTGCGGTGAACAGCACCAATCCGGCGAGCACGACCAGCGCGGCGATCACGCCGAGCGCAATCGGGAAGGCACGCCGGGAGCCATTGGCCGGGGTCGGTTCCGATGCGGTGAGGGAGACGGGCGGTGGTGTCGTCGGCTCTTGGCGGATCGGGATGAGCCAACCGATGACAGCGCCGACCACCAGGCCGATCGTCATGATCGTGTTCCACCAGGTCGGGCCCAAGGCGTTGTCGTAGTAGCCGCCACCTGCGCCTTTCGTCCATACTCCGAGGCCGGCGACGGCGAGGGATGCGGAGGCCAGCGTGGCCAGGGCGGTCCAGGCGCGTTGGCCGTTGGTGGTCCGTTGCCGATGCCGGCTCCGGATCAACATCGAGAGCCCGAGGGCGGCCAGGCCCAAGGTGACGGCCCACGCGCCGAGGCCGCCGATCTCGGACCGGCGCATGCAGGTGTCGTAGGCATCCCCGGTCTGCCCGGTGCACGCGGTCCCGTCCGGCAGGCCGGTGTCGTACTCGGCGAACATGCCGAACCACCAGACCAACCATCCGAGCCCGGCGGCTACCAGCGCCCGCGTCGCGACGAGGTTCACCTGCGGTCTCCGCCGACCCTGCGGCGGCGGCAGGGGGCCTGGTGGCGGAGGAACCGAAGGTGGTGGAGGCGGTGGGTACGAGCCACCGGACTCGGTCGTCACGGCAAATCGGATCGCTGGCCCATACCTCAGGATCACTTCATGAGCGCGTGCTCGCCAGGGTCCTACGTCCCGATGGGACGGGAGCCGATCCGACCGGGCATTCCGCCTGATCCTTCAGCTACCCGACGACCCCTGGGCATTGGGGCCGAGGCGTGGGCGGTCGCCAGTGGGTCGTCGCGCCGGGGTGAGGTCGGCGCCGCGAAACAGCTGCAACCCGGGGTGGGGAAGACGCTCGTAGACAGAACGTTCGATGGCCGGCCGGGCCAACGGGAAGCGATACCAGTCGCGATTGTAGAGCAGCGCCAGCATCGGCCGGGGCCCATGGCCGACGTTGGGCGAGCCTCGATGCCAGACGCGGGTGTCGCGCAACAGGACCGTGCCCGCAGGGGCGGTGAATCGCTGCGGATCGGCCTCCGGCCCGGGGCGATCGTGACCGTTGAACCATTCGAGGGGACCGTTCTCCTCGTCGACGTCGACCAGCGGCACGTTCAGGGCAACGCAGTACATCGGTGGGCGGCTGTCCCACTCCGGGAACAGCGGGCCGCCGTCTTGATGGACCGGCTGATGCTCCGACCCGGGGTAGGGGGTATCGGAGCCGTAGTAGGTGCATTCGAAACTCGGGCCGAGCACCCGCTCGACGACCTCGAGGACGGTGGGGTTCGCCCACAGCGCGGGATCACTGAACGGCGGCTCGAACGGGAGGTACATCTGGTGACGAAGCGTTCCCCGATTCGGCTCGGCCTGTGACAGATGCTGCTCGAGGAGGGGTTCGAACGCAGTTCGCAACTCGGCGACGAAGTCGGCGGGGAGGGGTTCGGGGAGGATGACGACGCCGCACTCCTGCAGCTGCTGTGCAAGTGCCTCGGTATCGGCGCCGGCGG
>JAHECQ010000242.1:0-2327 GCA_024641625.1 Acidimicrobiales bacterium
CTCGTCGTCGACCGGCACGGCCGGCTCCCAGCCCCGGATGAGTGCACCAAGCGGAGCATCGTGCAGGGGGATGATCTCGAGAGCCACGGCCACACCTCCTCGGGAGGACGCCGAACCGATTCGACCTCACCTCGCCGCGATCACCCTAACCTCGGTTCGCATCGGACGCCCAACGCGGGGTCAGGCCGACCGGTCCACGGAGAGAGTTGGACGCCGGTCTCGTTCGGTCAGGGCACTTCAGGCAACGTGCCGGTGCAGCCAGTCCCTGGCATCGGCCATCATCTCCAGCGTCTGGCTGTGGGCCATGTCATAGCCGCGCAGCTCCACCTGCCAGCCTGCATCCGTGAGGGCAGCCGCCGCTCGCTCGGTCTCGGCGTTGGCCACGAAGGGATCCCGGGTGCCGTACTGCACCAGGGCGGGCCGTCCGTCGCCGGGGGAGAGGTCCAGGGCAGTGTCGGGGAACGGTGGGAGCGCGCAGCACATCAGCCACAGCCCGCCGTAGGCCGGACCGCCCGGGCGGCCGGCCAGGGCGAGGGCCAGGTAGCCGCCCTGGGAGAAGCCTCCGATGATGCATCGTTCGTCGGGAATTCGCGCCGCGGTGGCCTCGGCATCGATGAAGCTCTCGAGTGCGCCCGCCGCCTCGTCGAAGTCGGTCCGGTCGAATCCCTGCTCACCGATCTCGAACCACGAGGCCCCGTCCCCGTCGGGGAGATCGTGGATGGCACGCGGGCAGATGGCGGTGAAACGCTCCTGGGGATCGACCAGCGGAACATAGGCGGCAAGGTGGTGTTGCTCGGCGCTGTAGCCGTGGAAGAGGAAGAGCAACCGGTCCGCGCCCTGTCTGTCGATGCGATAACTGGTGAGGGCCATCTCGGCAGCTTGGCACGTCCCGGGCGGGGTCGCTAGGGCTCGACGGGCTGATGAGTCATCGTTGCCTGCCCCGCGGTGCGCCACAGCGCAACCGAGCATCCGACACCACCGAGAGCGACTGCGCTGGCCAGGAGGAAGGGGATGGCGAACGATCCGGTCGACTCGGCCATGACTCCGGCGAATGGTGGGCCGAGGACCTGGGCAACCCCGAACACCAGGGTCAACAGTCCGAACGCCGCGCCGAACGCTCGTCCCTCGAGGTGGTCGGCCACGATGCCCGCGATCGACGTCGGGGTACCGGCGACGCAGAGTCCGAAGGAGACGGCGGCCACGATCACCAGGGCGGGCTGGGCCGAGAGCGTCAACAGCGGCGACGAAGCCAACAGGACGAACCCGACCAGCATCATTCCGGGTCGCCCGTAGCGGTCCGACAGACGGCCGAAGGCAATGCCGCCCGAAGCGCTGGCGACCCCGACGGTGGCGAAGATGTAGGTCGAGGCCGAGGCCGACCAACCGGCCTCACGGAGCTGGGCCACGAGAAAGTAGAAATAGAGCGAATAGGACACACCGAATATGGCGAAGGCGGCGACGAGCCAACGCCATCCCGGGACCGATCGCAAGACGGAGAGCTGCACTCGGTCGGCGGTCACGTCGACCCTGGGCAGCCGAACGAGGCCGAACACTCCCAACAGGACCACGACGGCGACAAGCGCCTCGATGACGTAGACCGGACGCCACGCCCCTTCGTCGTCGACCCATCGGCGGACCAGGTTGGTCAACGGACCGGCAACGACGATGCCGAGCCCGATGCCCGACCCGACGAGTCCGATGGCGAGTCCGCTGCGTTCCGGCCCGACGGCGGTGGCGGCGATGCCCGGAGCCGGCACCCAGACGCCTGCACCCCCCAGACCGGCGATGAACAGGGCCACTGCCAGGGTGATGAAGCCGGGAGCCACGGCCAACAGGGCCAACCCGGAAGCCGATGCGACGAGTCCGAACTTCACCAGTGAGATGGGTTCGACGGTCGTCGAGGCGACCGAGACGGCGGCCGTCCCCACCAGATAAGCGACGAGACTGATCGTGCCGAGGAGCCCAGCCCGGGTGTAGCTCTGCAGGACGTCGTCATTGATGGCGTCCAGCAGGACCGGGTAGGTGAACCTCCCGAAGCCCTGGGCCACCATCGACGCGGCGGTGACCAGAACGAGAGAGGTGACTGCCCGACCGCTCAAACGGTTGGTCTGCAGAGTGGCGGCACGTCGAATCATGCGGAGACGCGCATGCTAGCTTTCGGAGGCGAAGCGGTCGGCATCGTGGCCCGGATCGGCGTTGCGTGGTGCCCGGCACCGCGATCGATGATTGAATCGGCGGATGGATGTCGCTGGGCTGTTGCTCGAGTTGTACGGCCGTGTTCCGCCATTGGCCGCACACGCCATCGAAGACGTGGATGCTGCCGGGCT
>JAHECQ010000242.1:2337-6179 GCA_024641625.1 Acidimicrobiales bacterium
GTTACGGGCACACTGCCCAAGAGGCCGCCGCCGTTGCGCCGGAGAACCCGGCGGTCCTCCTCGACTACCTCGAGGCGGTGTGGCATCGGACTCGACGAATGCTCGAAACGCTGACGCCCGACGATCTCGACCGGATCGTCGATCGGCGCTGGGATCCGGCGGTCACGATGGGCGTGAGGCTCGTCAGCATCGCCGACGACAACCTGCAACACGTCGGACAGGCCTGTTATCTCCGGGGCCTGTTGCACGCATCGTGACGACCGGGACCCAGCCGACGTGACGACCGCGCCGTCGGTGACCTGACCCTGTTGCGTTCGGGGCAGCCGCCCCGCGCCCCTATCATCGCCCCATGCCGCTCTCTCCGTACCGAGTGCTCGACCTCACCGACGACCGGGGGCAGTTCGCCGGTTTCATCTTCGCACAGCTCGGTGCCGAGGTGATCTGCGTCGAACCCGCCGAGGGTCACAGGTCGCGACGCCTTCCCCCATTCATCGACGACGACGGTGGGGATGGCCCCGGCGAGCGATCGTTGTTCCATTGGTCCTACAACCGGGGCAAGCGGTCCGTGGTCGTCGACGACGAGGGACTGCAGCAGCTGGCGCTGAGCGCCGACATCATCATCGAGTGTGGAGCACTCGACGTCGATCTGGTCGGCCTCCGAGGGGCCAACCCGGCACTGATCACGGCCACGATCTCGCCCTTCGGCGAGGATGGCCCCAAGGCCGACTGGTCGGCCACGGATCTCACGATCTGGGCGGCCGGCGGGGCGATGTCGCTGACCGGGGACAAGGATCGCCCCCCGGTACGCAACAGCCATCCCCAGAGTTGGTTGATCGCGGCCGGTGACGCGGTGGCCGGGGTACTGATCGCCTTGCGTGAGCGCGCTCGTTCGGGTCGGGGCCAACACGTGTCTGTCTCAGCGCAGGCCTCCATGATCAGCTGCGCCCAGTTCGCCATGATGAACTCGCTGGTCGGCGCTCCCTCGGCCCAGCGCATCGCCGGTGGGCTGGAGCTCGGTCCGTTCAAGCTCCGGTTCGTGTACCCGTGCGCCGACGGCCACGTGAACGTGACGTATCTCTTCGGCCCGGTCATCGGTCCGTACTCGAATCGGCTCTTCCAATGGATGCATGACGAAGGCGAATGCGACGATTCCCTGGCCGAGAAGAACTGGATCAACTTCGCTCTCGACGTCATCGAGGGGC
Organism: Acidimicrobiales bacterium; assembly: GCA_024641625.1. GTDB lineage: Bacteria > Actinomycetota > Acidimicrobiia > Acidimicrobiales > SZUA-35 > JAHECQ01. The sequence goes on from JAHECQ010000242.1 coordinate 3,540, forward strand.
GTGACTCGGCCGACGAACTGCTTCGCGCCAGCGCGGCCATCGAGGCGTTCATGTCGAAACGTTCGAAGGTCGAGCTCTTGCGCGAGGCGATGGAGCGCAACGTACTCATCGCCCCGATCACGACGACGCGCGACCTGTTGGAGCTCGATCACCTGCGCGAACGGGACTACTTCGAGTCCATCGAGCTACCCGGCCGCGCCTCCCCGGTACCGATCGCCGGACCATTCGCTCGGCTGTCCAAGTCACCGACCAGCGTGCTCGGCCCTCCTCCCGAGCTCGGCGCTCACACCCAGCAGATCCTCGACGAGGCGCCACGGCGGCCGGCGGCGCCGGCTACCCCCTCGATGTCGGCACCACCGCAGGGCCGACCGCTCGAGGGGTTGAAGGTCCTCGATCTGTTCTGGGCCCTGGCCGGTCCCGGCGCTACCCGGACCCTCGCCGACTTCGGAGCAACCGTGGTGCGCGTCGAGTCCGAGACCAGGCCCGAGCTGTTGCGGGCGGGGAACCCCTTCCGAGGCGACGATGGTGAGTTCGAGGGTTCGCTGCAGTACCACTCGTCCAATGCCGGCAAGATGCACCTGCAGCTCAACCTCTCGGTTCCGGAGTCCCGTGCCATCCTGATGGATCTGGTGAAGTGGGCTGACGTCGTCACCCAGTCGTTCACCCCTCGGGCCGCCCGGAAGATGAACCTGACCTACGAGGCCCTGCAGAAGGTCAATCCGGGCATCATCCTGGTGTCGAGCTGTCTGATGGGCGACACCGGCCCCTTGGCCGATTATCCCGGGTTCGGCACCGCCGGCGCCTCCTTCGCCGGCTTCTATCCGATCGTCGGCTGGCCGGATCGACTGCCCTCGGGCCCCTACACCGCCTACACCGACTACGTGAGTCCCCGGACCACGCTCGCCGCCATCCTGGCGGCACTCGACCATCGCGACCGAACCGGCGAGGGCCAATTCATCGACTTCTCGCAGATGGAGGCGGCGATGCACTTGATCACCCCGCTGTTGTTGGACGATGCGCTGCACGGGCGCACCGCCGGCCGTCACGGCAACGACGACGCCGTGATGAGCCCTCACGCAGTGGTGCGAACCGCCCCGACCGGGGGCGACCACTGGATCGCCATTGCCTGCGAGAACGACCAACAGTGGACGACGCTGGCAGCGATGATCGACCGCGATGATCTGGCCGACCTGAGCGTGGCCGACCGCCGAGCGAGAGCAGAGGAGATCGAGGCCTGCCTCGGTGGCTGGAGTGCCACCCAGACCGGTGAGGTGCTGCAACGCCGGCTGCAGGCGGCGGGCGTTCCCGCCCACCGGGTCCAGAATTCGACCGAGTGCGTCGCCGACGAACAACTCCTCCACCGGGACCACTTCCGATCGGTACCGCATCCGATCTACGGCCACAGCTTCGTCGAGGCTCCGGCGTTCAACCTCTCCCGCACGCCGGGCGGGCCGCAGTGGGCAGGTCCGACGATGGGACAACACACCTTCGAGGTGCTCAGCGAGTTCCTCGGCTACGACACCGACCGGATCGCCGAGATCGCCGCGGCCGGATGTCTGGAATGACCGGCCGAGCCGGAAGGACCTCCCAGTCCGGAATGACCGACCAGGCGGACGGGACCCGCCGATCGGTGCGCCGCTAAGGTTCCCGCCCATGACCCCATCTGAGTTCTCGACCCTTTCGGTGGACGTCGAGGCGGCGACCGGTGTCGCCATCCTCACCCTCGACCGACCGGAGCAGGGCAACGCCATCAACGTCACGATGGCCGCCGAACTCCGTCAGGCTGCCCTGGATCTCTCCTACGACGGCCGGGTCCGCGCCGTGGTCATCCGCTCCTTCGGGCGCTTGTTCTGTGGTGGCGGCGATCTGGCATCGTTCACCCAGGCGGACGAAGCCGACCTTCCCAAGCTGGTCGATGGACTGACGATCGACCTCCACGCCGCCGTGGCTCGCTTCACCAAGATGGACGCGCCCGTCGTCGCCGCCGTCACCGGCGCTGCCGGCGGCGCCGGGATGTCCCTGGTCGCGGCCTGCGACCTGGTCATCGCCGGGGAGTCAGCCAGGTTCACGATGGGGTACACCAAGGCAGGACTGGTGCCCGACGGCACCTCGTCGTTCTTCCTGGCCCGAGTCGTCGGGCTCCGGCGGGCCACCGAGCTGGTGCTGACCAATCGGGTCCTGACCGCCTCCGAGGCCCAGGACTGGGGGCTCGTGAACCGGGTGGTGGCCGACGCCGAGGTACAGCACGAGGCATTGGTGTTGGCCCGGACCTTGGCGACCGGCGCAACGAAGACGCTCGGCATGGCCAAGCGGGTCCTGATCGAGGGCGCATCCAGCGCGCTGGAAGAAGCAATGGAGCGGGAGTCTCGTGCGGTGAGTCGCTCGGCCGGTACCCGCGATGCACGGGAGGGCATTGCCGCGTTCGTGGCCAAACGACCTGCCGAGTTCCGAGGGGAGTGAATGCCTTCGACCCGACTTTCGGCCCTAGTCCAACCCTGACCGTCTTCCTAGGGTGAGGAGATGCGAAGGTCTGAAGAGGATTCGGTCGTTCGAAGAGAACAGATGGTCGATCGCGAGATCTTCCAGCGGGGCGTCACCGACCCGGCGGTGCTGCGGGCCATGCGTACTGTCCCCAGAGAA
>JAHECQ010000243.1 GCA_024641625.1 Acidimicrobiales bacterium
ACTGATCGCTTCCGGACACACGCAGCGAACGCCAACGACGCCGGTGACGTCGTTGCCCATGGTCGGCTACCGCCCCGAGCCCGAGAACGCGATGAGGAAGAACAGGATCACAACGCTTCCGATGCGAGGCGCCCGCCGCCATCAACTGCGATGACAGCGGGCGCGCATTCCGACCACGATTACGACGCGTCAGCGGTCGTGGTCTCGATCGCCTCGGGCGCAAACCGGCGGGTCTGTCCCACCTCGATCTTGCGCGGCTTGGCCTGTTCGGCAACGGGGATCCGGACCGTGAGCACACCGTCGTGCAGGTCGGCCTCGAGGCTCTGGAGATCCAGCCCGTCCCCGAGTTGGATCTGACGTCGGAAGGTGCCCCGGTACCGCTCACTGAAATAGGCCTGGTCGGTTTCCTGAGGCTGCCAGTTGCGTTCGGCCGCGATCGTCAACACGTTGCGCTCGACGGTGATATCGAGGTTCTCCGCCTTCACCCCGGGCATGTCGATGTGTACCCACACATCGCTGCCGCGCCGGAAGGCGTCCATCGGCATCACACCACCGGTGTTCTGGGGCCGTGCCGACAGCCGATTGAAGAGCGTGTCGAAGTCGCGGAAGGGATCGGTCTGCATGAACATGGTCAGAACTCCTTCTTGAGGTTGATGGGCCGCTTCAGCGGTCCGAATACTCAACATAATAACGTGCGGTTATGTTGAGTGTCAATGGCGATTATGTTGAAACCGGCGATCGACGCTGCCATCATCGAGCCATGGAACAGAAGGCATCGGGTGAGCGGGAGCCATCAGCCCGTCAGCACACGCTGCTGTTCGAGCGTGTCCTGGTGGAGTGGCTGAGCTCCCAGCGCTCGGCCAACACCCGCGCCGCGTATCGCTCCGACTTCGAGATGTTCGGACGGTGGTGTGCTCATCGGGGCACCATTCCCCTGGCGGCCGACACCGCTTCACTCACTGCCTTCCAGTCCGCCCGCCAGGCTGCCGGTGACAGTGCCTCGACGGTACGACGGCGCTGGTCCGCCTTGTCCTCGTTCTACGCATTCGCCGTCGAGCGCGACCTGCTTGCGGCCAACCCCACGGTCGGGGTCGTTCGGCCCAAGGTCGTGTCGGGTGATCCGAGCCCAACCGTGCGACTGTCCCAGGACGCCGTCGCCAACTGTCGAGCGGCGGCGGCGGCCCTCGATCCTCGTCTGGAGGCGCTCGTCGCGCTGCTCGTCTGCGATGGGCTCAAGGTCGCAGAAGCACTGGCTCTCGACATCGAGGACGTCTCCGGTAGGTCGCCAACCACCGCGATCATCGTTCGACGGCGCGGCCAGTCGAGGCGAATCGTGCTCGACCTCGACACCGCTCGCGCCCTCCGACAATGCGTGGGACGGCGCGGAACCGGCCCCGTCTTCGTGAGCGAGCAGGCCTCGACGTCGGACACGCCGCGTCGGCTGACCCGATTCGGTGCCGACCATCTGATCCGCCAACTCAGAACCGACCAGTCGACCGAGCCCATCACGGCAAGTGCGTTGCGCCGATTCCACATCATGACGCATCGACTCGCCGGTGCCGAGCTCGAGGACATCCGCAATCGCGCTGGTCTGGCCAACGTACGCGGCGTCCGACGCTATGTCGATGCCACATCCGAGGTCGATGCCACATCCGAGCAGCCGACCCCTGGCGAAGGCGTCGACTGAGCCGCCCGGCCGCTCCCTCGTGCGCCATCCATCGGGACGAAGTGATACCAGCACTACCTCGATCGGGAGGGTCGCACGGTCGTACCACGAGAAACGGTGAGCCATACTGCGCACATCTCGTCCCATGAACCCGCTGCTTGGTCCGCTGGATCGGTCCGCCTCGTCGTCTGCGTCAACGGGCAGAAGCGCGACCGGCCACAGACGCGCCGATTGGTCACCGCAACGACCCGCCGGCGGAGCCCGTAATCGTGCGCGTCCACTTCTGTGGCGTACGCGGGTCTGCGCCGGCCGTCGGCGTCGAGTTTGCCGGCGTCGGGGGCAACACCTCCTGCGTCGCCATCGCCCACGATGGCGAGGAGGTGCCGCGATTGATACTGGACGCCGGAACGGGCCTACGCGCCGTCTCGAACCTGCTGGCCGGCCGACCGTTCCGGGGCACGATCCTCCTGGGCCACCTGCATTGGGACCACACCTACGGGTTGCCGTTCTTTCGTGGCGGAGACCGGCCCGACGCGGTGACCCGTCTGCTGGTGCCTGAACAAGGCGTCGATCCGATCGACCTGCTGCGTCGCTTCATGGGTCCCCCGGCGTTCCCGATCGAGCCCGATCAACTCCGAGGCGACTGGATGTTCGAATCGATCGATGAAGGCTCTCATTCACTCGAGGGGTTCGAGGTACTCGCCCGGGAGATCCCTCACAAGGGAGGTCGCACGTTCGGCTACCGGATCAGCGACGGCGCGAGCAGTCTGGCCTATCTGTCCGACCACGGGCCCGCGGGCACGATGGGGCCGGGGCCGGATGGTTTGGGCCCGTACCACGAGGCGGCGATGACCCTGTGCAGCGGTGCCGATCTGGTGATCCACGACGCGCAGTACACCGCCGGTGAGCTACCCGATCGAGTGGACTTCGGGCACTCGGCCGGTGAGTACGCAACGGAACTCGCGCGGCGTGCACGCGCCACCTCGATCGTGCTGTTCCATCACGATCCCGAACGCACCGACGCCGAGGTCGAGGCGATAGAACGACAGCTGAGCAGCTCGGACGGGCCGCTGGTGATCGCCGCCCGCGAGGGCAAGACGCTCGAGCTACCGCTCGACCAACGAGTGGAACGCTGAGACCTTCTTCGGGTTGGGGAGTCGACCCGCTCTAGTATTGCGGCATGCCCATCCGAGTCGCCATCGCCGAGGACAATGCCCTGCTGCTCGACGGGTTGGCGCGACTGATCTCGGCCACGAGCGATCTCGAGCTGGCCGGCACGGCAACCACCCTCGACGAGCTGCTCGATCTGGTGGTCGAGGCAGTCCCCGACATCGTCCTCACCGACATCCGCATGCCGCCGACGGGCACCGATGAGGGCATCCGGGCAGCCAGCGCCATCCGGGCCAGCCATCCCGACATCGGCGTGATCGTGCTCAGTCAATATGTGTCACCGGCATACGCAGTGGCGCTGCTCGCCGAGGGCTCCGAACGCCGCGGCTACCTGTTGAAGGATCGGGTCGCCGACGTCGACGAACTCGTGGCCGCCATTCGTGTCGTGGCCGGTGGCGGGGCGGTCATCGACCCCAAGGTGGTCGAGCAGTTGGTCAACTCCACCCGTATGAGCGACGGCCCCGTCGACCATCTGACCCCACGCGAGCGTGAGGTGTTGTCCGAAGTCGCCCAGGGAAAGTCCAATGCTGCAGTGGCGACCGCTCTGGTGGTGTCGGAACGAGCCGTCGAGAAACACATCAACTCGATTTTCTCGAAGCTGCACTTGACCGAGGAACCCGATCTGAACCGACGCGTCGCGGCCGTCCTGGTGTACCTGGCCGATGGTGATACAGGCCACACCCCGAGTGACGTAGCAACACAATTCTGGAATCGTGCCTGATCGTTCACAATCATGAATCTATGGACCCCTGCGCGATGAAGGATCCACCGGATTCGACGGACGGCGCCGCCCGAGTCGTGCGCGTCCTCGTGGTGGATGATCAGGCGCCTTTTCGCGCCGCAGCCCGGGCCGTGATCGATCGGGTGAAGGAGTTCGGTCTCGTCGGCGAGGCCATGTCGGGAGAAGAGGCCGTCGAACTGGTCGAGACGCTCCACCCATCGGTGGTGCTGATGGACATCAACATGGGCGCAATGGACGGGTTGGAGGCGACGCGCATCATCACCGACGCTCATCCCGAAACGCTCGTGATCCTCGTTTCCACCTACCCGGAGAATGATCTGCCGGCCGCCGCACGAACCTGCGGTGCTGCGGCCTACGTCAACAAGGACGAGCTGTCGCCGAGGGTCGTGCGGCGCCTGTGGGAGACCCGCGGGGATTCCACCTGGCCGGGCAGCTCCGCCTGACTTGTCGACCGGAGGTCAGGAGTTCGATGCTCCCCTCGGGCCCCATAGGAAACACCGTTCGAGCTGTTCTGAAAGGCTAGTTTGCCTCACCCATCTGGCCGGGGCGAGGGCGGTGACGCCTACGCGCTGTCGGGTCGTTGGCCGTTGATGACCGGGGTCCTCGATGCCGAATGGGCGGCGGTCTTCTGCCTGCCGCAGCAGTACCCCGTCAGGTCATCATCCCGACCGCAGAACTCGAGGTGACGGAGGTCTGGCAGAACGCGGTCGCCATGCGCGGCACCGGCTCCCATGAGGTCAAACGGCTGGGTGTCTGGTACCGGCCGTCTGGTGATGGACCCCGCAACAAGCACCCGAACCGGCCGTGCCTTGTATCGCTGCGCGCTTCGTCCTGCCCGGAGCACTCAACTCCGCGGTACCGATCGGAATCTTGCGTTCAGCGATCGTCAGCACCGGTGCGGAACCCAAGGAGAAGGTATCGAGCATCTTCGGCCGGCCTGCCGTCAAGAACGCCGCGTTGCTCGAACTGTTGGCCGAAGCGGCCCTCGCGGTCGAGCATCTCCATCTCGGGATCAAGGCGGCATTGGCCGCACTGTGGACCTACGCAGAACGCGGCGAGACCCCGCCGGTGGGACTGCGGGCGACGGTCATCGGCAGCCCGTTCCGGGCCGTTGAAGTCGCGAGCGACCTGATCAGCCGGCTCTACACTCGTTCGTCGCGGTCTGGGTTCTTTGCCGGACATCCCCTCGAGCGGGCGATGCGCGACATCCACGCCGTCGATTACGGACTCGAGACACTGCAGCCGCTGCACCACGACAGCGGCCGTGTCCCAATCGGCCTCGACCCCCAGAGCCCCGGCTTCTGAAACCCACCTTCGTGCCGAACCCTTGGGTTGCGCAGACTCCCACCGCCGAGCCAGCACCCAGGACGCAACACAACCAGGCTCGCACCCCATACATAACTGCGGCTCATGCAGCGACACACAGCGCCCCAGGTCCGGCGAACTGCAGCGCCCGAGGCGCAAGGTATCAACTGGCTTGACGACACGGTGGGTGGTGAGGAGGGTTCGGTTCAGGTGGCGAGGGTGGCGAGGTGCCAGGTGCCGGGGAGGCCTTTGAGGTTGACGGGTGGCTGGTCGGTGTAGTCGTAGCCTGCGCCGAGGGCGAGTTGTCGGGTGAGGTCGGAGAGCAGGATCTCTCCGGGGCTGGCGTGGGTGCAGATGCGGGCGGCGATGTTGACGTTGATGCCGCTGATGTCGCCGTCGTCGAGGGTTTCGATTTCTCCGGTGTGCACCCCGCAGCGCAGCTGCAGTTCGAGCGCGGCGGCGCCGTCGCGTAGGGCTTGGGCGCAGCGAAGGGCGTGGGTGGGCAGATCGAAGATGGCCAGTACCCCGTCGCCGGTCGATTTCACCAGCCGGCCGCCGAAGCGAGTGATCTGGCGGCGGGCGAGGCTGTCGTGGCGTTCGAGGAGCCTGCGGAATGCGTCGTCGCCCAAGCGGATCTCCAGTTCGGTGGAGGACACGAAGTCGGTGAACAACACCGTCGCCAGGGTACGGGTCGACACCGTCGGTGAGAGCTGGTCGCTGCCGTCACAGAGGAACTCGCGGATCGGTGCGACGTAGGCGGCGACGTCGCCGACCCAGAACGCGTGGTCGCGTCCGGGAACCAGCGACTGTCGTGCGTTCCGCAGACCGGCGAGGAGATCCTGCGCCGCCCACACCACGCTTTCCTCGGCCCGGTGGTGCACCAGCACCGGGCACTCGACGAGCGGCAGGACCGCGCGGATGTCGAGGCGGGCGTACATGTCCCACAACGCCACGGCCCCGTTCGGGGTGGAACTCATCCGGCTGAGACGCTCATACAGCGCACGTACCTGTGGCGGGCTGTCGGCCAGCGTGGGTGCGGCAAGCTCGTAGAGCCACCAGTCGTCACCACGTCCCCACCCGTCTCGAAAGCGTTGCAGGATCGCGGCGTGTTGTTCCTCGCTCATCACGCCGGCGGCAACACGTCCCGCAGCCATCGAACCGGCGGCGGCGACCCTGTTGACCCGGCCGGGCTGCTGGCGGACTCCAAGTAGCGGACACGGTCGCTGTTGGCGGGCGCCTGCTGGGCGCGCCACTGGGCGGTTGAACCCCTGCGCTGGCCCCGCCTGCG
>JAHECQ010000244.1 GCA_024641625.1 Acidimicrobiales bacterium
CACGATCAGGAACTCCAACGACTGGGGGTGCGGGGCCTACTACCCCTACCAGGCGGCAATGGCAGGGTTCGTCTGCATTGCCACGACCACCTCGGTGCCCAACATTGCGCCGTTCGGTAGTCGCCGTCGACTCTTCGGCAACAATCCAATGGTCTACACCGTCCCACGTCGCAACGATCCGCCGCTGGTGCTCGACTTCGCCCTCACCCCGGTGGCACTGGGCAAGGTGATGCGGGCCCGCGACGAAGGAACACGGCTGCCCGCTGAGTGGGGGTTCCGCGACAACGAGGGGGTGTTGACCACCGATCCCGCCGTGGCGCTCAAGGGTGTCATTCCCGCCATCGGCGGCTACAAGGGCACCGGACTCGCCATGATGACCAATGTGCTGGCGGGTATCCTGTCGGGCTCCAACCACTCGGCCAATGTCCGCATCGGCCATCGGGGACAGTTCTTCGTTCTGCTCGACCCGGGCCTGTTCGGTGATCGCGACCACTTCCTCGACGAGATCGAGGACATGGTCGGCCAAATGCGTCAGGCCGGAGCCGAGGATGCCCTTCCCGGGCAACAGGTCTTCCTTCCCGGCGAGATCGAACAGCGGACCATGGACGAGCGGCGTGCCCTCGGACGCGTCCGGTATCCCGACTCGGTCGTCCAGCAGATCAACGAGGTCGCCGCGGACCTCGGCGTCCCTTGGCCCGAGGGCGAACCTGTCTGAGCCTTCCGTGTCGGGTTCTCCACCGATGTTCGACCTGTGTCAACATGCCGAACATGCTGGGGACCCGTGTCTTGGATCTGAGTGAGAGCATCACCGGTGCGTACGCCGGCCGACTGCTGGCGAGCATGGGTGCCGAGGTCGTGCTGGGCGAGCCTCCGGTCGGCTCACCGTTGCGGGGGGTCGGCCCCCTGGTCGAGACGCCATCGGGGCTCGTGTCGCCAACCTGGGAGTACGTCTCGGCGTTGAAGGACAGTCTCATCCTGGTCGGCGTCGAAGCGGTCGTCGCCGCGGCGGGTCAGTTCGATCTCGTGTTGTTGGCAACCGACGGACCGGCGGCGCCGATCTCGGAACTGGCCGAGCGGTTGCGAAGCGCCCACCCGACCCTCTCGGTCGTGGCCGTCTCGCCGTTCGGCCTGACCGGACCCTACTCGCAGTGGCGGGCTGGTGGACTGGAACTGTGGGCCATCGGTGGTCACCTCGCCCTGACCGGTGAGCCGGACCGACCCCCGTTGCCCGGTGGAGGCCCGTGGGACTCCTACCTGGTGGGGGCGTATGCGGCACTGGCGGCCCAAGCCGCCCTACTGGCCGAGGAACGAGGCGTGCTGATCGACGTCGCCGCCATGCAGGCGCTGGCCGACTCGCATCAATGGTCGATCACCCTCTACACCCACAACGGCTATGTCAAACGTCGCACCGGCAACCGCCTCGGTGAGATGCACCACCCGATTTGCCTCTATCCGTGCAGCGACGGCTGGGTGTGCATCGCCGCGGCGTCGTTCCACCAGTGGGAAGGGCTCTGTATCGCCATGGAGCAAGTCGAGCTGCTGGCCGATGACACGCTGGCCAATGCCGCGGTGCGTTTCGACCGGGCGGACGAGCTCGACGAGCTCATCGTCGCCTGGACCGAGGAGTTGACCGTTGCCGAGGTGGTCGAGGCCTGTCAGGGCAACTTCTGTCCAGCCGGCCCCGTCAGCGAGCTCACCGAGCTCCTGCATTCCGAACAGCTCCAAGCCCGGCAGTATTGGGCTGCGGTGCCCCACCTCGGTGCACGGGCGGTGATGCCGAGCAGGCCGTTCCGCCTCCCGTCCAGCCCCACGTTCCGGCCGGCGCCGGCGCTCGGCTCGGTCGGTACCGGCCCGAGCGCTGCGAACGGTGGTGGATCGACGATGACCCGATCCGCCGACACCGACAGGTCCGGGCCCGTCGCCACGGGGTCGGCGTTCGCCCCACTGGCGGGGGTGCGGGTACTCGAGCTCACCATCTCCTGGGCCGGTCCGATGGCGGCTCGCTTCCTGGCCGACCTCGGTGCCGACGTGGTGAAGATCGAACACCCGACGTCGCGGGGGGTGGCGGTCATCGCTCCCGACCCCGATGCCGAACCTGACCCATGGTCGTGGGGCGAATCAGTGCCGGTCTCGGTCCGCAACGGCCTCTATCCCGACGCTCAGCCAGGTGCCGAGTGGTGGAATCGCATGGGTCACTTCAACAAGATGAACCGGTCGAAGCGAAGCCTCTGTCTCGACATCAAGGCCGATGGCGGACGCGACGTGTTCGAACGACTGGTCCGAAGCGCCGACATCGTCATCAACAACTACAGCCCTCGGGGCGTGCGTTCGCTGGGCATCGACCACGAGACGCTCCGCGCCATCAAGCCCGACCTCGTCACGGTGGCGATGTCAGGGTTCGGAGCGACGGGTCCCGGTTCGGAGGCCGTGTCCTGGGGACCGATCCTCGACGCAGCATCAGGGCTTGCGGCCACGACCGGGTACGCCGATTCCGGTCCGTACAAACAAGGCATCGCCTACCCCGATCCCGTTGGTGGTACGCACGGCGCCGCCGCTGTGCTGGGGGCCTGGTGGGAGCACCAACGCACCGGGGAACCGGTCCACGTCGACCTTTCGCAACTCGAGACCCTGCTCTCGGTGGCGGGCGATCAGGTGCTCGAGACGTCGATGCGGGGCACGGCGCCCGTCAGGCGTGGCGCCCGCTCTGCGGTGTCTGCGCCGGCAGGCGTCTATCCGTGCACTACGGAGGACGACGTCGATCGATGGCTCGCCTTGACGATCTACGACGACACGGATTGGCAGCGGCTGGCGGCCGTCGTGGCCGGTCTGGATGATCCGGCGTGGGCTGACGTGGCCGGTCGGCAGGCCGATCACGATCGCATCGACGAGCGGATCGCCGCCTGGACCGCCGGTCGATCGCCGGCCGAGGCGATGGCGACGCTGCAGCACGCCGGTGTCGCTGCGGCGATGGCAACAACCAACCGTGACCTCGTCGAGGATCCCCATCTGCGTGCCCGGGGGTTCATGATCGAGCTGACGCACTCGACCTACGGTCCCACCGAATTCCCCGGTTCACCGTTCCTGGTCGACGGTCGGCCCCTGGCCATTCGCCCGTTGTCCGCCATGGGGGCCGACAATCGGGAGGTCCTCACCGAAGTGGGGCTGACACCGACACAGATCGATGAGCTGTACCAGCACAGAGCGATCGCCACGGCACCACCGTCGTGAGCACCACCCCAGCAAGCAGGAGGCAGAACCGTGGATTTCGACTACAGCCCGAAGGTGCTCGAGGCCAAGGCCAAGCTCGAGGCGTTCATGGACGAGCAGGTGTATCCGGCCGAACGTGAGCACCACGACTTCGTCATGGATCAGAACAACCTGTGGAAGCAGCCGCCGATCGTCGAGGAACTGAAGGTCAAGGCACGAGCGTCCGGAATCTGGAACTGGTTCCTTCCCGCTGAGTACGGCGAGTTCAGCCCGGGATTCACCAACCTCGAGTTCGCGCCGTTGGCCGAGGTGATGGGTCGGTTGCCGTGGTCGTTCGAGGTGTTCAATTGCTCCGCTCCCGACCGGGGCAACATGGAAGTGCTCGCCAAGTTCGGCAGCAAGGAGCAACAGGATCAGTGGCTCCGCCCGCTGCTGGAGGGTCGGATCCGCTCGACCTACGCCATGACCGAGCCTCAGGTCGCATCGTCGGACGCCACCAACATGCAGCTCACCATCGTGCGCGACGGCGATGAGTACGTGCTGAACGGTCGCAAATGGTGGAGCAGCAACATCATGCATCCACACAACGAGGTGTTGGTGACGATGGGTGTCACCAACCCCGATGCCCCTCGTCATCAGCGGCACTCGATGGTGTTGGTGCCCCGCGACAGCCCGGGGCTCGAGGTGGTCAGAGCGGTCGAGGTGTTCGGCAACTACCACTCGCCGGCCGGCCACGGAGAGCTGGCGTTCCACGATGTTCGAGTGCCGGTCGACAACATCATCCTGGGTGAGGGACAGGGCTTCACGATCGCCCAAGGTCGTCTGGGCCCCGGACGTTTCCAGTACGCCATGACCAATGTGGGGATGGCGCAGCGCATGCTGGAGCTGATGTGTGCTCGGGCCGAGCAACGTGAGGCGTTCGGGCGGAAGATGAGCGAGCAGTCTTCGGTCCGCCAGGACATCGCCCGCGCCCGGTGCCAGATCGAGCAGGCTCGGCTGTTGGTGTTCAAGGCGGCCGCCGAGATGGACAAGTCGGGGGCCAAGGGCGCCCGTGACTACATCTCGATGGTGAAGATCGTGGGGCCGAAGCTGGCCCACGACGTCGCCGAGCGGGCGATGCAGATCTTCGGCGGGAAGGGCGTGAGCGGCGACACACCCATCGCTGACATGTATGTCCTCGGAAGGCTCATGCGGATCGCCGACGGACCCGATGAGGTACACATGAATCAGTTGGCCAAATTGACGATGGCCCAGGCCGAGATCGAGCGTCTCGCCGGTAGGGGTGGCATCGATTGGTACGGCGACTGAGTCATCGGTTCGATCGCCGACCGCGGGACGGAATATTCGGTCTCGGGGAACCAGACGGACTTCTGCCTCGTCTGAGATCACGACCAACATTCCGCTCCCCCTTTGGAGTCCAGATGTCATCCCAATCGAGTTCGTCGAACATGGCCACCCGCGAGGGGCCCCGGGGCGGCATCAGGGCGCTTGCCGGCGCGCTTGGCCTGACCTTCGCCCTGTCGGCATGCAGCAGCCTCGATACCCCTGGCGCGGCCGGTGCCTCCGATGGCGAGCAGTCGATCACCGTGTCGGCGGCCGAGGGTGCGGTTGCCCGGGACATGCAGTCGGCGGCACTCGATGCCGATGCCAAGATTTCCTCCGATCTTGCCATCGACTGCGGCATCGATGAAGTCTACGAACCCACCCCCGAGGAGATCGCCTCCTCCAACGCCGATGTCGATGGCCTGGCCGCGGCCTTCGAGGCCGCCGGCGTCGCCTATACCCGCAGCGAGGACGAGTTGGGCTTCGTTGCCCTCGAATGGGACTACGAGAGCCCGGTGGCCCAGGAAGTCTCCGACACCTATTGGGCCGAGCGCTATCCGCCGCAGCCGTTGCCGTCGGAGGAAGTGGCTCGCCTGAAGGCCGAGAACGATGCCATCGTGGCTGCGCTCGAGGAGGTCGGGGCCGAGTACACGCGCCACCCCGATCCCAGCGGAGCGGAGTGGATCGAGTGGGACTACGCCAACGCCGTTGCCTCCGACGCCGTCGAGACGGTGTACGCCGAGTTGTACCCGCCGGTGCCGCCGTCGACCGAGGAAGTCGAGGCCGCCAAGGCCGAGAACGACAAGCTTGCCGAGGCGTTCGACGCCGCCGGCATCGTCTACACCCGCAAGGCGGACGATGCCGGATGGGAATGGATCGAATGGGACTACGAGGACGAGCAGGTGTCGCTGGCCGTGCAGGCAGTCTTCGACGAGTTGTATCCCTTCGACCCGACCGTCGACCCATGCGGCGCAGCCCACGTGGACGGCAGCCGATAGCCCGCTGAATCCTTCGTTGCCGAACTCAGTGTTCGGTGATCCTCAGTGTTCGGTGATCCTCAGTGTTCGGTGATCCTCAGTGTTGGGTGATTCGGTAGCGCAACTCGCCGTCCACGACTCTGGTGGTGGCTCGACCGGTCTGACGCAGATGCTCGAGGTGGGCAAACGTCTCGCTGTCTGCCATTGGTCCCCATGAGCGCGGCTTGAACAGGTGCTTCGAGTACTCCGGGACGGTGAGCTCGTTCTCGGCTGTCATGGCCGCTGCGTTGGTCAAGGTCGCCAGACGTTCCTCGTGGTGCTCCATGATCTCGTTCGAGCGTCCGGCGAGATCATGGAACTCGAGTCCGTGGGCGGGGAGCACGGTACGGACGCCATCGAAGGTGCTCATCCGTTCGAGCGAGGTGAAGAAGTCGCTCAAGGGCCGTTGCTGGGTGGTGAGCCCTGAGATGTGGGGGGTGATGGTGGGCAGGAGGTGGTCTCCCGAGACGAAGATTCCCTCGGTCGGATCGAGCAGACACAGGTGGTCGGCCGTGTGACCCGGGGTGTGCACCGACACCCACTCGCGGTTGCCGAGCATCAAGATGCTGCCGTCGACCACGCGCCTGGACGGCTTCGGGGGTTGCCAGATC